>JALVFC010000049.1 GCA_027030285.1 Thiotrichaceae bacterium
AGTTTTTGCTTTCCATGCCTGATATTTTCCCTTTCCTGTCTAAATTATCCAGCCTGAATTCGCTGGATTATTTGATTCTGGCTATTAATCTGCTCATGCTGCTGTTTGCCAGACATCTGGTGATGGCGTTGTATCATGCGGATAAACTCTCTAATGCGGCTATTCGCAAGGTGCGCATTATTCGCGCACTCAGTCTGCTGGTTTTTATTGGCTATTTCTTCTTTTCCCATGAGGATCGGCAACATGGTGTTGCCTTTCAGTTACTGGGTGTACTCGGAATTATCTATCTTGCTTTTCTGTTGAGCCAGCTTGCCAGTTATGTGATTCTGCGACATTACGGGCGGGAGCGGGATATTGAGGGGAAGCGGCGTTTTGCCGAGACTTACCATACCCGTTTGTTGAGTATTCTGACCAGTGTTTTTATTGCTATTATTGCCCTTATCACTATTGTTCAGCTGGTTGGTTTGAGCTCGTCTCTGGAAACAAAAGGTGCGCTGGGTTTTGTCGGTGTATTCTTTGCGCTTACCATTAGCATCTGGGCGCCGGATATTTTTAGCGGGCTGATTATTCTTAATAGCAATATGCTGGAAGAGGGCGATATTATCGAGCTACATGATAATGAACCTATTTATGCGGCTGTCTACAAGACTAAAGTATTTCATACGGTGTTGCTGAATCTGGTGGATAATCATCGCATTATGATTCGCAATTCGCGTTTGCGTGATTTTACCGTGCATAATTTGTCAAAGTTTTCATCTGCCAAGGGGTTGCGTGATTCGCTGGCTTTTAAAATTGGCTATGATGTGAGTGCATCGAATGTGCGTACCATGCTTAATGAGGCGTATGAAAAAATTTGTCAGGACAATTCAATCGGCATCGACTGTAAACGTCCGCTGGAAGTTGGCTTGCAGGAAGTGGGGGATCATGCCATTGAGTGGCGCGTGTATTATTACACCAAACAGGTGGAACGGCTTCCTGCTATTCGGCAGCAAATGCTGGAGGTTTTCTGGGAGACTGCTATCGCGCATGACATTTCACTTTCCACACCGCTGACTCATGTAGTACATCAACCTGATTTGCTGCAATCATCTGCGGCCCTTCCATAATGGCTAATTCTCAAGCTCCTAAAGCCGGCATAAGCCGTTGGCGTTTGCGGGTTAAACAAACCTTTAATCGCTGGCTGGAAGGGCTGATTTTCCGTCTGGCACGTCCAGATGCCTTACTTTACCTTGCTGTTTTCGGCTTGATTACCGGCTTTCTGGCGGGCGGTGTTATTGTGCTTTTCCGTCTGCTAGTGGAGAAAACACAGGATTATTTGCTGCCTGGTACGGGACCGGAAAATTACGAAGCGTTGCCTTTTTTACAGCAGTTTTTGTTTCCGGTGATTGCCAGTGTGTTGATGGCACTGCTTTTTTATAAATTCTCACGGGGCATCAAGGTGCTGGGCGTGGCGCGAGTTATGGAGCGTGTGGCTTATCATCAGGGCTATTTAACCTTACGGGGCTTTCTTATTCAGTTTATTGGTGCCGCTTTTGCCATTATTGGTGGGCATTCGGTGGGGCGTGAAGGTCCCCATGCCTATCTGGGTGCGGGTATTTCCAGTTTGTTTGGACAGCTTTTTAAACTGCCCAATAACAGTATACGAACGCTGGTTGCCAGTGGTGCAGCGGCGGGGATTGCTGCCTCGTTTAATACGCCTTTGGCAGGTGTTATCTTCGCGCTGGAAGTGATTATGATGGAGTATGCCTTGAACAGCTTTATTCCGGTGATGCTGGCTGCGGTGGTTGCGACAGCGCTTTCCAATGCGGTGTTAGGCGGTGAGCCTGCTTTCACTATGCCGGATTTGCCTGCCATTTCACTGCATGAGTTGCCAGTGGTTCTGGTGCTGGGGCTGGTTATCGGCACTTTCGCTGCCCTGTTTAATCATATTTTGACTTACATAACCAGTAAAACACAACGCTTTGATATTTGGTGGCGTATGCTGGTAGCTGGTGTACTGGTGTCGTTGATTGGTATGCTGCAACCGGAGGTGCTGGGTATTGGTTATGATACGGTGAATGCGGCGCTCATCGGTGAGTTTGCGCTGTATTATTTGCTTAGTCTGGCTTTTTTGAAGATTCTGGCAACCAGTGTGAGTGTTGGTTTGGGGGTGCCGGGGGGCATGATTGGTCCGGCTTTTTTTATTGGTGCAACCCTGGGCGGCGCGGTTGGGTTTATTGCTACGCAGCTTTATGGCGATGAGCATCTGCAAATTGGTTCTTATGCATTGCTGGGAATGGGAGCCATGATGGGCGCTAGTTTACAGGCACCTTTGGCTGCATTGACCGCTATTATGGAGCTGACCTATAGTCCGGGGATTATTATGCCGGGGATGCTGGCTATTGTGATTGCACAGCTTACTGCAAGTGAGATATTTAATAAAAAATCACTGTTTGTTACCATGCTGCGCGCCAATGGTCTGGACTATTCGATCAATCCTGTCACGCAGGTGTTACGCTCGGTTGGGGTTGCCAGTGTGCTGGACAGGAAGTTTGTACGTTGTGACCCTTTGTTGACACAGCAGGATGCAGCAACACTGTTAGAGAAGGATATTAACTGGCTGATTGTGAATAATGCCGATGGCAAAGTTGCCAGCCTGATGCCGATTGCTGAATTAATAAAATATCTTCATGTTAAGCAGCAAGATGATACGTCAGTAGAGGATATCCATCTGCTGGAAATACCAGCTAAACGATTTAGTCTGGCAGCTATTTCACTACGCGCGAATTTATTGCAGGCACATGAGCGTTTTGTGCAGGGTGATGAGGCGCTTTATGTGGTATTTCGTGAAACCAGGGTTGATGCCAGTTCGCTGATCTATGGTGTGCTTACACAGGAAGCAGTGGAGGGGGCTTATCGACCTGAGAGTGTAGGGTCGAATTTATTCAACCGCTGATGCTTGATACACATAGGTGCCGTATGAATTGGTGTCGAATAAATTCGACCCTACAACCTTGGCGTGGGAAAAGAATTGTTTCATCCCTCCTGTTATCAGGGGATTTTAGATACTCTTGCAAATTAGAGATTATATGTACCGTACTTATCGCAGGCTGTTACGCCGTTCATTCAGGCAATTAACCTCTTCCAGAATATGGCGTACCCGGATTGTCTTTTTTTCAGGGGCTATACTGGTTGGTCTGGCTGCGGTGTTGGTTGCTCATGGTAGTGATCTGTCGTCAGAGCTGTTTACCGGGCTCATTGAGAACAAGCCCTGGTTGCCGTTTATTGTCACGCCTGTGGGTCTTATGCTGATTATCTATGCGACGCGCAATCTGTTTCCGGGTGCAGAAGGTAGTGGTATTCCCCAGGCGATTGCTGCCCTGCATATGAAACGTAATAAAAGCCTGCGTTACAAGCTTTTGTCAATTCGTATTGCTATTGGCAAGGCGCTGATGATTTTCCTCGGGCTTGCCAGTGGTGCTTCCATTGGGCGTGAAGGGCCGACTATACATATTGCCGCTTCGATCTCTTTCGCGCTGACCCGCTTTGCGCGCTTTCCGCACTATGATATCGGGAGAGGGTTGATTTTGGCGGGTAGTGCAGCAGGTCTTGCCGGGGCGTTTAATACCCCTTTAGCGGGGATTGTATTTGCCATTGAAGAGCTGGCACGTAATTTTGAATCAAAAACCAGTGGTACGGTGCTGACTGCGGTGATTGTTTCAGGGCTTACGGCACTGGCTATCAGTGGTAATTATAGTTACTTTGGTGTGGTTGAAACGGCTGTGCAGATGCCGTCTATTCTTGTGGTTGTGCTGGTTTGTGGTGTGACTGGTGGCTTGCTCGGTGGTTCTTTCAGTGCGTTGCTGGTGCATGTAGGGCGTATGATTTCACCGTTTCGCAATAAACATCCTTATCTGCTGGCGGCATCCGTTGGTATTGCACTGGCTGTGATTGGTCTGCTGTCAGATGGGCAAACCTGGGGCACTGGCTACGAAGAGGCTAAGCTTGCCTTGTCTGGTAATGCGCATATTGACCTGTCATTTCCATTTTACAAACTGGCAGCGACCTTGCTGTCGTACTGGACGGGCATACCGGGGGGTATCTTTGCTCCTTCCCTGTCTATCGGTGCAGGTCTGGGGAGCACTCTGTCAGAATGGTTGCCTATGGCAACCGTATCCACCGTAGCTCTGTTAGGCATGGCAGCCTATTTTACCGGAGTAGTGCAAACACCGATTACCGCGGTAGTGATTATTATTGAAATGACGGGCAACCAGAATATTCTGCTGCCTTTAATGGCGACCTGTTTTATCGCCGATGGCATATCCAAAATTGTCAGTCCACAAGCTATTTATCGAGCCCTGGCAGAAGACTTTATGCGTGGTCTGGCGGCTACTGAGAAGAAAAAGGATGAAAAGGATGCGGAAAGTAGCGCTTAAAGACCAAATGAGTGACTACACAGCGTAATTTTCGTTATCCGTGCCATTTCTTGTCGGAAGGCGCTAAAGCTTTTCCGAGCTACTCTATTGTAGGTCGGATATACGGAAGCAAATCTATCCCTGTCAAAATGAAATTATTGTTTGCAAAAATGGAGGAGACCATATACGGGCAAGGAACGCCGCCCGACAATCTCAGCTACTGCACCTTGCCAGAGGATAAAATTACTACCATTAATAAATGAAGTTGCAACGCTTGTAGTAGAACTTGTTATGTCTCGGCATAAAACAGGTACGCTTTCTGTTAGTACATCACAAGCCTCCTGAAGGCTGCAAAATGCCCTTCCTCCTGTCAGAGGGTCGAGGGTCAGGTAGGGGTGCGGGGGGGTATGAGGGGGCAACAGACAACCAAACAACCAAACAAACAAAGGAACCCATGAGCCAGAACAAAACAAATATCTGCCTGAATATGATCGTAAAAAACGAGACAAAGGTCTTGCCCAGGCTGTTTAAATCCCTCCACCGCTATATTGATAACTATGTCATCGTCGATACAGGTTCCTCGGATGGCACACCTGACTTAATCAAAGCCGAGATGGATAAATATGGCATTGAAGGTGAAGTGCATCACCGCCCCTGGGTTAACTTTGGTCACAACAGGCAAGAAGCACTGGAGCTGGCAATTGCCGCAAAAAAAGCAGACTGGCTATTGTTCATAGATGCAGATGAAGAGCTGGGTGTCTCGGACGAAAAATTTTATAAAAACCTGCAACCCGGGGTCAGTTACAACCTGGAAAAGCATCACGGCAGCATGCGTTAT
>JALVFC010000050.1 GCA_027030285.1 Thiotrichaceae bacterium
ACCAATATCGGAACCCCACTATCCCCTACTGCTACCCGTGTTCTACTATGCGGAGGAGGCGAATTAGGCAAGGAAGTCGTCATCGAGTTGCAGCGACTTGGCGTTGAGGTAATAGTAGTTGACCGCTATGAGCATGCCCCTGCGATGCAGGTAGCACATCGCAGCCATACCCTTTCCATGCTGGATGGCGATGCCTTGCGGGAAATTATTGAAGCAGAACAGCCTCATTATATCGTACCGGAAATTGAGGCAATTGCTACCGACACCCTGGTCTCTCTGGAGCAGGAAGGGTTTACGGTGATTCCTACGGCTAACGCTGCAAGACTCACCATGAATCGCGAAGGCATCAGGAGACTGGCTGCTGAAGAGCTGGGCATTCGCACCTCACCCTATCGCTTCGCAGCTACAGAAGCCGAGTTTAGACAAGCAGTGGAGGAAATTGGTTTACCGTGCGTTGTGAAACCTATTATGAGCTCATCTGGCAAAGGTCAAAGCACTATCAAAAGTCATGCCGATATTGACAAATCATGGGCATACTCCCAGCAGGGCAGTCGCACGGGTGCTGGCAAGGTTATCGTGGAAGGCTTTGTTGACTTCGATTATGAAATTACCCAGCTTACCGTGCGTCACAATGATGGCACCAGCTATTGCGAGCCTATTGGTCATATTCAGGTTGATGGTGATTACCGTCAATCCTGGCAACCACAGGCAATGAGCGAGAGTGCATTGCGAAAAGCTCGCGATATTGCCGAGAAAATAACCGGAGCGCTAGGTGGGCGCGGTATTTTTGGCGTAGAGTTGTTTATTAAGGATGATGAGGTAATTTTCAGCGAAGTGTCACCACGTCCTCACGATACAGGCATGGTGACAATGATTTCTCAGGACTTATCGCAGTTTGCGCTGCACGCCAGAGCAATTCTTGGTCTACCGATTCCCAATATTCATTTTCATGGTCCTTCTGCCAGCAGTGTTATCCTGGCACAGGGAGAGTCAGCACAGCCGGAGTTTGCCAATCTTGAGCTGGCTTTACAGCAACCTGATACCCAGCTGAGACTGTTTGGCAAACCGGAAGTCAAAGGGCAGCGACGCATGGGCGTGGCACTTGCCAGAGACAAGAGTGTTGAAAGTGCGATCAAAAAAGCAACGAAGGCATCAGCCAGCGTAAAGATTTTACTATAAATACAATTCTTTTCTCACTACAGGCTGCACCAATTTAAAAAAATCAGGATTTTATTAATATTTAACCAAAACAGAGATATAATAAGCCCACAACTGCAAATGGATTCCTCTAGGAGCTTGTCCGAGAACTAAGTTTCTTAAAGTTTTAATCAATATATAGTGCCCCTCGTACTAAAAAAACACTATATGTTGTTGCTGTGTTTTTTAAAAGCTAGTTCTCGGACAGCCTCCTGGCAAACTCATTTGTACTTCCTAACAGCTTCAAGGGCGGCAAAAAAAGAGAATCCCAAATGAAAAACCTCTATTTATTTTTGACACTTACCGTTATTCAACGGTTTTTATTAATCACCTGCATCCCCTTTATATTGTTTGCAAATTGCTATGCAGACAGCACAATCAATACCGGTGAAAAGAGTGCACAGAATACAAAAAACGTCGAGGCGGAGAAGAAAAATACCGCAAGTGCGATTATAAAAGAATCCATTATAAAGATTTTTACGGTTGCCAATCAGCCTGACTATCAGGAGCCCTGGAATACATCAACAGCCCAGTTCAGTGGTTCAGGCAGTATTATTTCTGGTAATAAAATTCTTACCAATGCACATGTTATCGCAGATAACACCTTCCTTGAAGTTAAGCGCTATGGACAAACCAAACGCTACAGCGCCAAACTGGAAAGTGTTTCACATGATGCTGATTTAGCTTTAATTACGGTTGATGACCCCAAATTTTTCGAAGGCTCCACACCACTTGAGTTAGGCACTTTACCAACTACGCAGGAAGAAGTTGTCGTATATGGCTTCCCAACTGGTGGGGATACCTTGAGTGTTACCAAGGGTGTTGTATCACGCATCGAACATCAGCAATACGCACATAGCAGTGAGTATATGCTGTCAGTACAGATTGATGCTGCCATTAACCCGGGTAATAGCGGTGGTCCAGTTATATCAAGAGGTAAAATTGCAGGTGTTGTCATGCAGGGGCTACGGGGTGCTGATAATATCGGCTATATGGTGCCTACCCCCATCATTCGTCACTTCTTCAATGATATAAAAGATGGCAAGTATGATGGCTTCCCTGATCTGGGTATCATTGTTCAGGATATGGAGAACCCTGGATCACGCAGGAAATTCAAGCTTTCTGATGAGCAAACGGGCGTGCTGGCTTACAAGGTATTGTTCAATTCACCCGCCAAAGGGATTATTGAGCCAGGTGATATTATTACCGCTATAGATGGTCACACGATTGCTAATGATGGCACAGTCGAGTTTCGACCAAAGGAATTTACTTCGTTTGGGTATTACATAGACCAGCACCAGATCGGTGAGACGCTTTCACTTGATATAATTCGTGACACCAAACAGCTACAAAAGAAAATTACTCTATCAACTACCAGTAAAGACTTCTGGCTGGTGCAACGTGAGAAGTATGATGAGTTTCCTACCTACTTTATTTTTGGTGGTTTTGTGTTTACCCCGGTTACCAAAAACTATATCAATGCAGGTATGTCATTTTTTGGTGGTGGTGAACTCAGCGAACTGCTTTCCGAATGGCCTAGCGAAAAAAGGAGAGAGGCGGTTGTGGTCTCTCAGGTATTAGCCTCAAATACGAATAAGGGGTATCACGAGTTATATGACTGGGTGGTCAAAAAAATCAATGGTAAAACCTTTAAAGACTTTAAAGCGTTTTACAAGATCATGGCAACCACCGATAGTGACTTTATTACCCTGGAAGACAAGGATGGCTACAAAGTCATTATTGACCGGCTGGCAGCAGAGAAGGAAAACAAAAAGATTCTGGAGCGTTATCATATTGATTCTGCACGCTCCACAGACCTGGATAACTTGTTAAACAGAGAATCACAACAGGCTGATCAAGCAAAACCTGCCAAAAAAGAAACTGTGCAGAAGAAGCCGCGGGAAACTGAACCGAAAAAAGCAACACAGGAAGAAAAAGCTCCAGTTTCAACAAACGTTAAACAGGCTAAAAATACGCTGATGCTGTAATACACCAAGGCTGTTCAATGCTTAGAGGCTGTTCGACATCTTGTTGTCGGATGGCGTTCCTTATCCGACCTACCTGCTGGCAACCTTTTCGGTATACTCTTCGCGGCTGGCAATATCGCAATCGCGAAGAGTAAATTGTCATTCTGAAAAACAGTACCTGTAAGCTACCTACAACAAACCTCTTTCTGCAAAAGAAATCAACTCATCCCCCACCACAAAATGATCCAGCACACGCACATCTATCAACGCCAAAGCATCTTTCAGGCGTTGTGTAATACGTTTGTCAGACTCGCTGGGTTCTGCAACACCGGATGGATGGTTATGGGCAAAGATTATCGCTGCTGCATTATGCGCCAAAGCGCGTTTGACGACCTCTCTGGGATAAACACTGGCACCGTCAATCGTGCCAGTAAATAACTCTTCAAACTCGATCACTCTATGCCGGTTATCCAGAAACAAACAGGCAAAAACCTCATGTGAGTAATCCCTGAGTTTGCCCTTGAGATAATCCCGCACAACACTGGCACTGGTAAGCTCATCACCACGTTTCAGTTTCTCGGCAAAATAGCGCCGACTCATTTCCACACACGCTTGCAACTGCACATATTTTGCCTCACCCAGCCCTTTGCTTTTGCAGAAGGTTTGCATATCAGCCGCCACCAGATTACGCAAACAGCCGTGCTCTAGCAGTAAATCATGTGCCAAGTCCACTGCACTCTTGCCTGGAGTACCCGTGCGCAGAAAGATCGCCAGTAACTCCGCATCGGATAAAGCATTGGCTCCCTGAATAAGCAGCTTTTCACGCGGGCGCTCTTCTGGCACCCAATCAGTAATTGGCATAGTTCTTTTTACACTAAAATAAGGTAGACTCGCGCATTATGACAAACCTTCAAGGCAAACATATCCTTCTGGGGATAACTGGCGGGATTGCCGCTTATAAAGCCGCCGAACTCACGCGCTTGCTGGTAAAACAGGGTGCCGAAGTGCGTATTTGCATGACAGAAGGCGCGATGTCTTTTATTACCCCGCTTACCCTGCAAGCACTCTCCGGCAACCCGGTACACCATGACCTGCTGGATACGGATGCAGAAGCAGCCATGGGACATATCGAACTGGCAAAGTGGGCAGACAGCATTATTATTGCCCCCGCAACTGCAAACACCCTGGCACGCCTGGCACATGGTCTGGCGGATAACCTGCTGACGACCCTGGTACTCGCCAGTAAAGCGCGTATATATATCGCCCCCGCCATGAACCAGGCAATGTGGCATCACCCCCAGACGCAGCAAAACATCCGTCTGCTTAACAAGCGTGATGTGGTGCTTTTGGGACCTGCACAGGGTGAACAGGCTTGTGGCGATACGGGGTTTGGTCGCATGCTGGAACCTGCTGACATTGTGCAACAGTTTATCCAGGACAGCATGCCAATTCTTGCCGGTATTTCTGTGCTGATTACTGCCGGTCCTACTCGCGAGGCACTTGACCCAGTGCGCTATCTGAGCAACAGAAGCTCCGGAAAAATGGGCTATGCCATAGCCCAGGCTGCACAGCGTCTCGGTGCTAAAGTTACTTTAATTTCAGGGCCAGTGGCACTTGACCCGCCTGTCGGGATAAAGACACTGAAAGTTGAATCTGCCAGAGAAATGCTGGCTGCTGCTGAACTAGAATCATCACAAGCGGATATTTTTATTGCCTGTGCAGCCGTTGCTGATTATGCACCTGCTGAAATCTCAGATAACAAGATAAAAAAATCTGACGATGAACTAAGCCTTACCCTGATAAAAAACCCGGATATACTGGCCACAATCAGTCATGACAACCCACAATTATTTACCGTTGGTTTTGCCGCAGAAACCAACAAGCTAAAAACTTACGCGAAGGCAAAATTACGCGCCAAAAAACTGAATATGATTGCTGCAAACAGCGTTGGCAAACAGCAGGGTTTTGAGGTAGATGAGAACGCACTGGAAGTTTTCTGGAAAGAGGGCAGAAAAACAGCTCATCAGTCCTTGCCCAT
>JALVFC010000051.1 GCA_027030285.1 Thiotrichaceae bacterium
CTGATAATGAATATTCAGCGTAGGAATCCAGCTATGCGTTTCGACAAACTGCATGGCTGCATTCTGCGCATCAAAAGCAGACACTAACAGCAATGAAACCAGCAAGCTGGCTGCCGAGGCAAATAGCGCAATCCAGCGGGCTTTCAAGGCATCCCGAAATAACCAGATCACACCCACACCCAGTAATAACACACCTAGCAGCAGGCTGATTAAAGGCAGTTGCAAGACATTCATTACCTCGCCACCTCCACGGGATACAAGCCGGACAGACCTTGCAGCGGCACTTCAATCAATTCCAGCCAGGGTCTGGAGTAAAAACCTACGGTGATCAGTACCGCTAACAACAGCAGGGCAACCGCACGTTCTGCCCAGGTTGTTTTTTCCTGGTAGGAGTCACTCACGGGGGCATCCCGGGGCGTAAGAAAAGCGCGCTGAAATGACCATAATAAAAAGCCCGCCGCAATCACATTGCCCAGCGCAGCAACTACTGTCAGAACCGCACCAAAACGCTCCATCGCTGCCTCCAGTATCAAATGCGCAGCATCAAAACCCGGCGTCCCCGGCATGCCGACAATCGCCAGACCCGCAATCAGAAACGTCGCGCCAATCAACGGAATGGTGTCAAACAGACCACCCAGGTGCGTCAGTAACAGGCTGTGACTGCGGCGGAAAACAAAACCCGACATAAACACCAGCGCAACAATCGCCAAACCGAAATTGGCTGACAACAGCACGCTACCCTGAAACGCAGAATCACCCAGTGAAAATAAACCAATGACCAGAATACTGGTATGTGAAATCACCGCAAACGCCAGTAAACGACGCAGATTTTTTTGCATAAAGGCAAGAATGGCGGCATAAAACACCCCCGCTACCGCAAAGGCAATAATATAGGGCTGCCAGTGCTGAATGGCCGCCGGAGTCAACGGCAACACAAAACGCAACATGCCATAAATACCGACCTTGATACCCAGCATGACAGCCGGTGCTAAGGCCACATTGCCATGCGTGGTAAACACCGGCAACCAGCCATGCAGGGGAAACATCGGGGTACGAATAGCAAGCCCGTAGAACAGCAGGAAAAAGATCAACGATTGCAACGGCACGGGGATTTGTACCTTAAGCAAATCCAGCAAATCAAAACTCCACTGCCCTGCTCCACCAGCAGCACCCGTACTATCGGCATAATTCCAGCCCAGTATCATCACACCGGCAAACAACAGCAACAATGCCACCAGCATAAACTGAACATAACGTGCACGCGCAAGGTCTTTCTCCGGTGAACTTGCCCAGTGCAATAAAAGATAAGCAACCAGTACCAGCTCCAGTGCAGAAAAAAGCGTAAACCAGAGCAGGTTCAGCGTGGCAAACAGACTCATCAGCACCGCTTCAACCGCTAATATCGCGGGTAACAACTTGCTCATCTCGTCGATCTGTCTTGCCATGGCGTACACCACCAGCATGGCACTGATAAACGCTGTGAGTAACAGAAACAGCAAACTGACACCGTCGATGGCAGCATGATAGCCAGGTAAAAATGACCAGTGTTCTGCGTACTGCATGGCAGTATTCTGGCTATCAAAACCCTGATATAAAAGGATCACCAGCACCAGCACAGCAGCCGTTGTGACTACCGCAATCAGTTTTACCAGCGTTTCATGATGGCGCAACCATAGCGCAAAAAGCATTGCGAGCAGTGGCAGCAACTGCAATACCGCCAGTACCGGATAAGCCGATTGCGACTGCCACATGATTTCTGTCAGGGAATACAACGGTTGCATCAGATAATCACCACAAATGTAATCACAATCAGCACAATCAGATAGCGCGGCTGACTGAGTAATTGCTCAACGGTTAGCATATATCGACCCAGGCGGTTGATCAGCTTTAACAGACCTTCACCACCACCCTGCAAAATCAGATGTTCTTCAAACCATTCAAATGCCGCTGCCACCATTTCCATCAGCCTGCCAGACAGACCGCGCCCCTTGCCAATACTGTCTATCCAGCCCTGCTCCTGCCCTTGCACGCCGCCAGAATCACTCGGCAGACCAATCAGACGGTTTACCACCTTTTCATCAAAGTCCTGCACCTCTTTTGCCAGGGATTCAGTTGGGCGCAACAAAAACCAGTCTGCCAGATGCTCCAGCCAGAAGCGCTGCAAGGCAGTAGTAAACAAAAAGCTATTATTCTTTAGCAACGGTGTGACTTCATGCGCAGGTCGATGCACCAGATACATCAGATCCGGCGAGCTTAAAAACTGCCAGGCGCGCCAGATGGCATGTAGCGCCAGATGCCATGCCGCCAGCTCAAACCAGCCTAGACCACATTCCACAAACATCAGCCCCACTTGTGCAGTCGTTGAAAACATCAGCGAGCTTTTCACATCGGTTTGCACCTGTGCAGAAAGCCAGCCATAAATCGCCGTCAATGCACCAACCAGCACTAACACCCACATCAGTTCCGGCACTTGCTCAAATACAAACTGCAAGCGGATAACCAGATACACACCTGCATGCACCATCAGTGAGCCATAGAAAATGGCACTGGATGGCGTAGGACCTTCCAGAGCGCGACTAATCCAGCCAGAAAAAGGCAACATGCCAGATTTCGCAAAGGCTGCCAGCATAAAACCTGCCAGCATCAAGCCCGTATACAAGGTACTTTGTGTCGGACTCAGCTGCATCATCTCGACCCAGCCCGTACTGCCAAGCGTGTGATAACTCATAAACAGGGCAAAAATAAACGCAGCATCACCGATACGGTTACTGATAAAGGCATAATTGGCATTTTCGGTTGCCACCTTGCGCTGAGTATTAAAGGCAATCAGCAAAAACGAACTCAACCCGGCAAGCTCCCAGCCGACAAAAGCCATCAGTGCATTACCCGACAACACGATAAACAACATGCCACTGGCAAATAACGACAACACCATAAAGAAACGCTGGAAACCGGCTTCACGGTGTAAATAATTGACTGAAAAACGGATCGTTAATAACAGCAGAAAACTGACCAATGTCCCTATCGCCAGTCCCAGCCGATCCAGTTGCAGGGTATATTCGACTCGTGTGGTGCCACTATGAAACCACTCGGCAATGAACAGCTTGCCAGGCACACCGGCAAATACCGACAACACATCAAAAAACAGCAGCAAGCCCAGTGAAAAGGCAATCGCCATCTGCGCCACATTAGCTGTCTGTTTCTCGCCGGATTCACCTCGGTTCAGGCCGCTTAGCGTGCCAATACCAATCCATGCGACGGCAAACAACGGTGCGACCGGAAGCAACCATGCCAATGAATGTATCAGTGCAGACATCATGCCCCCTCCTGAGCAACAAACACGGGTGGCAGGGGTTCCATCTTGCCGGTATACCAGTGTGCGGAAGTGGATACAGTCTGCATATCCGGCAGAGTGTCATTCGACCAGGGAATAAAGCCCTTTCGGGGATCAAAATAGTGAATCGCACCCGTATCCGGATCGACCGAAGATAATAAAATCCACTCATTCCCAATGAGTTCCTGCAAGGTCGGAGCGCGCTCATAAATCGCCGTCAGGATTTCTGTAGTCGCCTCCACCATGACTTGCAAACGCATTGGCTCATGTATCTCGATCATCTGTTTGGGTAAACCAGTACGCAAATCTGAACCCGCGCCTTCCATCACACCAAAGAAGCCCGTGACATTGTGAGTAATCTTGCTACCTGCACCGTAGCGATCATTACTCACTTTGGAAAAATAATACTCAAGACTAATCCTCGCCCCTACCGGCCCTGCGGATAACAACAAAGCCTCCAGCAAACTGCCCTGCTCATCATCGACACGGGCATCGTAGGAAATCAGGAATAAGCGGCGATCAAAAAACACGCCCTGGCTTACTGCACGGCGACCAATAATGGCACAGGCATTGGTGGCATGCCCCAGTTCTGGACGCGCCTGCGAGAAGTCCACAGAACGCCCGATAATATGTTTGATGGACTGCTGCACCTGCGCATCGCTGGTATCGGTCAGCAATGGTGCCGAAGCAAATTTACGACAGCGTTCATGCGCGGAATACAAACTTGCCTGCAAGACATCCTCTTGCAGCCTGGCAAACGCATCGTGCAAATGCTCAGGCAACAGATGCGTATCGTACCAGTCAATCTGTTCACTACAGGTATTGTGCATGGCGCCCATAAACCAGCATGTATCAGGAACTAGCAAACCTTGCTGCGCCAGCAAGGCACGCACTTCGGGATTATTCGCCATACGTGCCAGCACCCGCCCGTTAGGACCGCTGAATTTGCCGCTACAGGCGCCACAGCCATAAGCCGAACGATGCGGGTTATTCTGATTCGTAGAACCATGCCCCATAATGACCACAAGCGGGCTAAAGCCACTTGTCAGCCCGTTGGTGCGCAAAAAGTCTGCAACACGCTCTGCTTGTTCCTGCACACTGTACCCCAGAGATGGACTCTCGGGTGTGGCATTCGCTTTGGCCTGTTTAACAGTAATATGAATTTCTGTGTTGGCAGGGGGAATTAGGCGGCGGCGTAATTTTGCGAGTAGCTGTCCGGTTGCCAGGGGGGCAAACACCTTGCCAGCTAGTATCAGCAAGGTGGCAGGTGCGCTGGCGATCATTAACAATGTGCCTGATAACAGATGGCGGCGTATTTCATGGTGCAGAATATTATCCAGTAACACACTTTGCCGTTGACGCTTCCGGTGCTTGGGAAATATTTGTTTATCATTTTCAGCGACTACTTCATGCACTTCATGTACCGGATCAATCGTAACAGGAGTCAGCTTCACACACGCCTCATCATCCAGCCCACGCCAGCGGTGTGGTACATTGAAGTGCGCAGCAGCACCCAGCGTTTCGATATTGGGATTAATGGCTTCCAGATGCCGCCGAATCCCCTCTTCGCGATCATCCATGCAGAAAAAGATCTGTGCTTCCGGAATCTTGCCACTGGCAGTATCCCGTTCCTGCCAGTTCCCTCGATGGACGTTCTGGCTGACCGCATGGAAAAAGGTTTCGCGGTAATGCCGCTCATAAGTCTGCAACCATAAATAGCCGGTTTTTTGTCGATCCAGTGAATCCAGCAAGGCAAAAAATTCGCTGATTTGTTTATCGCTCAGTTGCCTGACCTGCTCGGCGGGGACACCAAGAATTTGCATCAACCGAAACAGTTTCCAGGCATGATCATATACTGTGTA
>JALVFC010000052.1 GCA_027030285.1 Thiotrichaceae bacterium
CTTTCCCTCGCTGGAGTGGTACTACTCGGAAAACGGGAGCATTCGTGTCGAGCTTGACTATGATCAGAACCGGCGGCCCTATGCCTTTGGGACGGTATATACCGATGGCAGGGTGCTTTTCGATCATTCTTACGTGTTCCCCGAGGCAAGCGCGGACAGGCGATCCGACAAAATAGGCCTCTATTGGCGACACGCCTTCGCGGTCGCGCTGGAGGGGAGGGTGTCGCTGAACCGTTATCGCACCTTTCGCGATGACCTCCATATCGGCTTCTACAACAAAAAAAGCGAAACCGAGTTGAACGGCTACTATCGAAAAGTCAATGACCACTACTGGCAAGATGTCGCGAAGGCTGAATTACAGGCCTCTTTTCCCGTGATGGAGATGTCAAACAATCTCGTGATGGGGCTGGAGCTCAACAAGGATACAGACGAGGTTCGGAGCCAACGAAACATAGGTGGTTTCACGCTGGATCCATTTGATCCCGACTTCGACGTCGATCCGACAGCGCTACCCCTGACCCAATCCAACTATACCTGGCGAGATTCAGAAAGCGCACTCTACGTCCTCGATCGGCTGGCGATTACGGACCGCTGGGCCGTGGAGGCGGGGGTGCGATACAGCGATTTCGACGCCACCTTCAGCAAAGGGGGAAAAGACTACGATCTAAGCGATAGCAATAATCTGTCGAGCCATTTCGGGATAGTCTGGCGTCCCGCCGCGAACGCGGCACTGCATGCGCACGTCACGGAAGCCTTTGAGCCCAATATGGGCACCGACAGGAACGACGACTTCTTCGATCCCAAGCAAAGCCGGCAGATTGAGCTAGGCATGAAGTACCGATTTGCTACCGCGCCGACGGAAATAAGCGTCGTCGGATACCAGTTGCGACAAAGCAACCTGACAACAAAGGATCCAGTCGATCCAGACTACCTCGCACTCCTTGGTGAACGACAATCTCGAGGCGTGGAGGTCGCATTTGATACAAGGCTGACTGACGAAATCAGCGCGAAACTCTCCGGAACCCGCGTTGATCCCGAAATCGTCGAGGATAACAATGGACGCAAAGGGAATAGACCCGCCTCCGCCCCGCGGTACATGTGTTCGTTACGGATCGACTACCGGCCGAAAGGTCTTGCAGGTTTCACATTCAGTGCATTCGCGATCAAGCGTTCATCGATGTGGGGGGATGACGACAACAGCTTCACGGTCCCAGGGTATACCCGGTATGACCTGGGGCTTGGGTATAAACACGACTTCTGGGAAGCTCGGCTAAACATCGCCAATCTGACCGATGAGCGCTATGTCGTTGCGTCCAACGGAGATGATGACGTGTATCAGGGGGATAGACGACAAATTTGGGTGAAGTTGATAGTTGAACGGCAATGACAGCTAGTTCTACTGGATAGCTGTAGACCAGTGCATTCGCCAAATGCGAGTTTTGCGTCGAAGGTCGCGTATGTGTTCGATACGCACTTCCGTCAACGAGCAAGAGATAAGGAGAGGGCGAGTAACTCTTGGCTATCAAACTGCAACTACGCCCCCCTCCAAGGCCTGAATGCCGTCTTCCCTTAGGGTATATTGGCTCAGCCTTTCTGTTTCGCTGAAAAAACGAAGGCGATTCCTAGGAACACAACTATGCCACCGCCTAAGAGAAAATACGATGCATAATCTCTTTCTCTGGCGCGCCGGAAGTTCTCATCCTGTACTGACATCATTTTTTCAAGAGCGTTCAGCCCACCCATGATACTGTTCGTCGCTGGAGGGCGCTCGTACTTTATCGGTTGATTTGTCAGCCACAGGAATCCGCCATATCCGCAAATCAGTAGTCCCAATAGCAGTATCATTGTCCCGAATTTTTTTCGGTCCATAGCTGCCTCGTTTCTAACTCGTAATTGGTGTCTTGTGATGACATGACAACGTGTATTGCATACAAGTAGTTATCAGGCTCCCGGCCGTGCTCTAGGTGCCAGCAATTATCTTGAGCAAAGCATAGACGTGTAGCCCATCGCTGTTTAATCCCCGCTTTATTCTGCCACGAGCAGTATGAAATTCTTACTGTATCCTAGTGATCCTCCCGTTACGCCTCCTATAGCGAACCCTCCTCTACCCGATGGACGGATCTGTCCGCTCTCGAGAATGATCGTCAGGTCATGGGTGTTAGACCAGACTCCGCCCTTCTGAGGTATGTGAGGAAATGCATCGATCCTGATGGCAGGGTTGGCGCATTGGCGGTCTACTAGAGAAGCTAACTCTTTTATATTGGGTAGTCTCCATTGGTATTTGTCATCAAGTGTACTTAGGGCAAGTTTATCCATGAACGATAGAAGCTCTCGTAGCTCGAAGGTTCTCGGTTCGCCGGCACATTTGCCATTGGATAATGTCTGGCCAACGAGACATCGAGACCATGTCAGTCCTGTCGATAAATCCTTGGTAGTTCCATCGGTATTGGTCACAAACTGCGGATGTGCCGAGCTATTCTCGCGCGAAATGCATGTTTGAGCTTGTGCGACTGATGTGCTAATCGAGAGTGCGGCGGTAACGAAGAAAATGGATATTGTATTATTCATGCCAGAAAGTGAGTTTAGTTGTTAATGGTGTGGGGTCCATCGTAGTGGTGTCGCAGGACAGGGATATTGAGGGAGCTAGCCAACTAACCGGCTACTAGCCTCGCCCGCGCACTAGAGGACTTGTAGCCAAACACATCGACCATAAAATTTAGTATCCCTCCAAACTTCACCTGCCATGCCTTCGATGGACTTAAAGCGTACGTGTCCGCTGTCCAATAGGGCTGGCTTGCTTCGTGAAAAGGAAAGAAATCTGAGTCGATCTTAAGGTTGCTTTGGGTTCCGAAATCATATAGGCCAATAAGTTCTGTGGTAGAGGGTAATCTCCAATCCGAGCGTCCACAGTATTGCTCCCGGTTTACGCGCCGGACAAAGTTGTAAGTGTTACAATATGTTGATGGGTCGTCCGCCTTTTTTCCATAGCAGGAGCTGGATCCGATCCTATTCCCTTTTACTCCGCCATTGGTGTCGGTATCGGGAGAATACCATGTGAACCGTTCATCGTACCTGTGCAGAGATGGTGTGCCAGTTTTTACTTCCCAGATAAGTCCAGTTACATTGTCTTTTACGCAAAACCACCTTTCCGCACTTAGTGGTAGGGCCTCGCCCGATGCCCCGAGCTTGGTAAAACTAAATCCCACCCTGCCGTCGCTATCCGGATTTGTGGCTTGATCCGAATCTCTCCCATACATGCCATCTTGCCCTCTGGGTATCGGATCTCCATCCGTGGTGAACTCCAGTGTACAATCTACAAGATCCTTCTGGTACCCACGCTTATTGCTCGAGTATGGGTAACACCGGTCTAAGCCCGTATCGTTGATCTTCCTTGTTGTATTGGATTGGGCTGGAACGCTGATGCTGGGAGTCGACGTAGTGTTATCCACGTTATTTGTGCTCTGCTCCGTAAGCTCGGGAGAAGTCTCTCCTCCGCAGGCAGTTAGCCCAGCAAGAGAAAGTTGAAGAGCGATCATCCTCCAAATGTTAGTCATTAGTAAATCTCCCAAATTCTTATTTCAAGTGCTTGCAATATTGATATCGAGTCGATTCGGCGTGTCGATAAGGTTGCCGCGATCCCGATGACTCTCCGCTATTTCTGAGTGCGTATGTATCTTATCCACGTATCAATGGATTCTGCTTTGATCCAGCTCGAGCGGCCACTTAATTTGTACCATAGATGCTTATCTTTCCACGCCCATAGATATGCATCTTTAGATGGATAATGCCTAAAGTATGTGTTGACGCCTCCTGCGGGATATGCTTGGGTTTGCTGGTGGGAGGGGAAATAACCCTTGTATCTTGATTCGATGAAGTCAAATACAGTATTTGCTTTTTCCTTATAGGTCGCTTGGTTAGGGTTTGAATTGTTTTTTGGTTTTCCCGCTAGGATCCCGGGATCGACCGTTAGATTCGCGACCTCTGCTTCGGTGTCGCATGCACGGTCACTACACGATATCCATCCAACCGCATATCGTCCAGAGTAGTTGTTTGCTCGCATCTCTACGTGCACGTGGTTTGCTCCTTTATTTGCCACATAACCGATCAGGTCCCCTTTGTTGATGTGTGTATTATATTTCGATGTGATTGGGCTGATGTGCAAGTAATATACGTGGCCTTGTTGTCCTTGTTTTGCGATATCGGGTTCGATGTATATGCCTTGGCCCCACGTATCAGTCGCACTGTCCCGCAGCATGCCCGATACAGCGGCGTAGACGGGTGTGCCGGGTTTTGCGGGATAGTCAATTCCTGCGTGATAAAGGGGTAGGCCTTTGGCGACGAGACCTGTTCTCGTATCTGAATATTTGCATAAATAGCCGAAAGATATTCCTTTATAGCTGTCTTTTAGTACAAGTTTTCCAAGTGCATATTGCAGGGAGTGGTTTCCTTTGCATAATTGGTATTCTGACGTTGATTTATTGACGGCAGAGAATGTCGCCCAGTTGTGTTGTTGACCCAATATTTTGAAATTAAACGGGCCTGAAGGGTCTCCAGGGACCTTTCCTCTTATTACGACCCTGTAGGTTCCGGATCGCCTTCCGCGGCTTGGGTCAAGGTATGTTGATGTCGAGTAATTCTTTACTGTGCCGGTAAAGAATAGTTCTCCGGGCCATTCTCTAGCCATATAGACATCATTTCCGCTGGAGTTCTGAATCCATGCCTGTATGTACTCGAAATATTTTGGGGCTCCGCCATGCTCTTTGAGCGTGAATGAGATCGTAAAGTTTTTCCCGAGTGTAACGGGATCGGGGGAAATAGTCGGGCCCTTGCTGACATCAACTCTACCCGCGGAATAGGTCGGAGTGGCTAGCAAGATAAAGGAGAGGGCTAGATAGATTGAGAGAGTAATTGATCTCATTGGTGGGTCCTCCACGTGAGTTAAAGGTGCGACTCGATGTTTCTGACAACAGTGCTAAGTTTCAGAGCCCGAAGGCGGCGTTGGTGTGGCAGGAGATTCGCCGGGTTCATTGTCCCCTCCCTCAAGAAACTCAATCAAATCCGAGTCGGTGTCTGAATCGCTGCTCTGTTTGATCAGATCCTCTGCGCCTCTTATCGGCATTGCTCCGGATTCATATTGCCCCAAGTAGATATTCATCTCTTCGTTGATCTCCGAGATGTCGCTGATCGTG
>JALVFC010000053.1 GCA_027030285.1 Thiotrichaceae bacterium
TCCTTGTTGTCCTTGTTACCCTTGAGAAGCTGATGTTCTGCTATTTCATATTGATAAATATTATTGGTGGCCGCCTCAAGCTCTTCATACAGCGCATTAATCTTCTTACTTAACTCCAGAGGGTCTTTGCCATGGGTGTCTGCAACTACCAGGTCTAACTTAAGACTATCTACACCCGTTAATTCTTTTTCAGTCAGTCCATACTTTAACAATAACGATTGATAAACAGACCTGGGCACTTCTTTAGCAAGTAAAAGCAGTAATTCATCTTTCTTATAATCAGTACGCTTTTCCGGAATAGAAAAACACAACAAACCTTCTAGATAGCATTCAGTTTTGGGGGAGGAGTCACTAGCGACGCTTGAACTGATCAAAACTGTGGACAACGCAATGACCAACATGAAAACTCGTCCATGCCATTTACTTTGTAGCATTTTTTCAAGTCCCTTGGAGATACTTACAAGCCTTTGCCAATAAGCTGCACTAGATCAGTCTTTTTTTCTAATCGATTAATCAACTTGTCAAGTTCCTGTTCTCGCAACGATGATGACAACACTATTTTATAATGTGTACTGCCTGCAGGGTTATCTGCCTTTTCTACACCAATCTCGTCAAATAACTGCTGAATTTGTTCTTTAGTAGCATGAGGAGTGAACTGCACTATCAATACTGTTTTATCAGACGGGTTATAAGCACTATCACTAACCAACTCATATTTAGTTTTAGATTCCAGTGAAGTATGATTATAGACCATCATTACAACAGCCACCTGGACAACAATAAAGACTGCTATAGCAACCTGCCCCCAGCCACTCTGTGGCAAAAAACTGGGAGTAACCCAGCTTAACCAGTCTTTCAATTTAGCACTAAAATCAGAAAAACCAAAGTGCGGAACTTTTTTAGCAGTATGTTCCTGATTAATTCTTTCCAGCAAATTTTCCAGACGCTGTTCTTGTGTTGTAATTGTCACAATATCCAGCACTTCATGATCTTCACTGACCAGCTGAGCCAGATGCTTCTCTTGCTCCAACTGCTGCTGTAATTCAGGAGAACGCGATAGTGCATCTTCAACCTCTTCTCTCTCCTGTTCCGTTAGTTTGCCCGTAATATACCAAGGTAACAACAGAAAAGCATGATCAAATTGTTTTTTTTGTATACTAATCATAACTTACCACTTCTCTCCTCCTGGTTTATACCTGAGTATATACCCGTTTTTAAGAGAATCTTTTTAAACCTCTGTCTTGCATAAAATAAACGTGTTTTGACTGTATTTTCCGAGATGTTCAAGGTAGTAGACATTTCTTTTATTGATAACTCTTTAAAGTAAGCTAATGATAAAACATCCCGGTGATCTGCACTTAATTTATCCATATGCCGCACCAGGTCATGCTGCTTATTGCCTTCAAAAATACTCTCTTCTGAAGGCGAGTGATCATCTGTACTTGCCTTCAATAAGGTTTTATCAATTTTACTGTCAGAATTCTTGCGTAAAAAATCAATCAACTTATTTCGTGCAATTGAATGAATCCAGGTTGACGGTTTGGATCTACCAGCGAATCTGTCCGCTGATCCCCAAACCTCAAACATTGCCTCATCAACTATATCTGCGGCAAGAGCAACATCACCATTTAATATTCGAGTACAGAACCGTTGCAGAATCGGACTATAACGCTTATACAAGATGGAAAAAGCTTTCTGGTCGCCCTTTGCTATCAAGCCTAGCAATGCCTCATCCGTAATAGAGGAAGTCGAAGTGCTACGATAATGCCTTTTTTTATTACTCGACATAGTTCAGACGTTTAGAAAAATGGAGGGGTTCAAATTAATTTACGCACTGTCTTTTAATTAACGATGCATTCTTATCAGTACCGAAAGTGAATTGGGAAGTTATCTTGCTTGTTTTAAACGTTAGAAGTTTAACCCCCGCTATTTTTTAAATAATGTGAACCTACTTTAGCAAAAATACGACAGAAGGTCATCTGTCTTGATAGGAGTTAGTGACTATTCAATCAAGACAACATTCTCCCTCGCAACATTGGGCGGGCCTTGTGCCCGCTCCTTTTTAATCCCGCTGCTTCAAACACTCAGCCAAAGTATCCAAAAGCCTGTTCACTTGCATCTCAGTATGTATTGCTGACAATGTCACCCGCAATCTTGCCGTATTTGGCGGTACTGTAGGAGGACGAATAGCAGTCACCCATATTCCCTGCTTTAGTAGATGATCACTAGTCTCAACCGCAGCCTGATTATCTCCAATAAATACTGGCTGGATTGCTGTATCTGAAGGCAACAGCTGAATGTTACGCTCCCTGGCACCCTGCTTGAATAAAGTGATTAAACTAACAAGCTTTTCTCTGCGCCAATCCTCACGTTGAATAAGCAATAAACTCTTTCGACTTGCAACCGCAATAGCTGGCGGCATGGCTGTAGTATAAATCCAGGTTCTACTTAATTGTTTTAACAACTCGATATGCTCAAAACTTCCGGCAATAAAAGCTCCCGCCACACCAACAGCCTTTCCCAATGTCGCCATTAACAAAGGCACATCCTGTTGGCTTGCACCCGTATGTTCAAGCAAACCAGCCCCCTTCTTACCCAGAACACCAAAGCCATGTGCATCATCCAGCAAACACCATGCTTTGTATTCCTGGCTTAACCGAACCAGACCGGAAACATCAGCCATATCCCCATCCATACTGAACACACCATCGCTCAAGATCATTTTGTTACTAGCTGTATCTTTAGCAAGCCTGCCCGCCAAACTTTGCAGATCATTATGCTTGTAGCGCATTACTTTAGCACCTGATAACAAACCTGCATCAATTAAAGACGCGTGATTAAGACGATCCTGGAATACACTATCACCTCGCCCTATTAAAGCCGACACCACTCCCAGGTTTGCCATATATCCTGTGGAGAATAACAATACTGCATCACGTCCGGTAAATTCCGCCAACGCCTGCTCAAGTTCCGCATGCGCTTGCGAATGTCCACTCACCAGATGGGAAGCCCCTGCGCCTACGCCATAGCGTGATGCAGCATCTGAAAATGCTTTAATAACCTCAGGGTGATTAGCCATACCCAGATAATCATTACTGCAAAACGACACTATTTCTTGTCCATCAACTACCATTACAGGCTGTTGCGGAGTTGAGACCAGCCTGGTTGAACGATATAGAGACTGCGCCTTGCGCTGCTTAAGCCACTCTTGTATTTCCAGGTCATTTTTTCTCATAAACCAAATATACTCAGATAATTCGTAACTACTCAGCGTAAAAACAGTAGAGGCGGTAAAGTATTGATTATTTGGGACGCTGGAAATACATTCCTACTTCACAGACCCTAATAATCAATAACTTACCACCTTATGTCTCACGCTGAGTAGTTATGATAATTCAGCATAATCCGACCAAAAAAAAGGCACCCGAAGGTGCCTTTTTTATTCTCAACAGAGAAAGAAAGCGTTATTAGCTTTTCTTGATATAGAAAGTGAATTCACCACCATCTTCAGTAGATTCCAGTAACTCATTACCAGTTTGCTTACAAAAAGCTTCAAAGTCTTTTACCGAACCTGGATCAGTTGCAACAATTTTCAATACATCACCCCCATTTAAACCATTCATTGCTTTTTTACAGCGCAAGATTGGTAAGGGACAGTTCAAGCCACGTGCATCTAGTTCTTCATTAAAGTCCATATTTGTCTCCTGAATCAAAATTATCAAATGGATTTGATGGCGCTAACCATACCCGAAAGAGCCATTTCAGACAAGATATTAAGTTATATTCATAAACTAATAACTGATCTTCCAGATAACCCAAGTCACGAAGTAATCAGTAAATTACTCAAGCAGACTGGCATATTGAGTTGATAAGCGCTGATAATCTGCGATTACCCGTTTAACATAAGTACGCGTTTCCCTGAATGGTGGTACTCCATTATGCTTGTGGACATTTCCTGGTCCCGCATTATAAGCAGCAACCGCAAGTTTCAGATCACCATTAAACTCTTTTAGCATCTCGGCAATATAGCGCACACCACCCTGAATATTTTGCTCAGGATCCCATGGATTACTAATCATCATGTCTTTTGCTGTTGCTGGCATTAGCTGCATTAAGCCAATCGCACCGACAGGAGATTTCGCCTTTACCTGATAGCAGGATTCATTTTTTATAATAGAGTGAACCAGCGATTCATCAACGCCATAAATACGTGAATAAACTTCTATTGGTCGCCTGTATTTATCAGCTCTGACACGCATTCTTTCTTTATTACATACAGAATGCAGCGGTTTTGCCCGTAAACCCTTGTGAGCCACTTTTTTCTGGACTTTTCGCGTTTTATAGGTCTTGACCAGACGATATTTGGTATGTTTTAAACGTGAGCTAGTCATTAAATGACTTCCATCTGGCTTTTCATACACATAAACCATAGACCAACGGGATGCTGCCTGAGAAACATTGGATTGTAGCAGTAACACGATAAAGACACTCAGGCGGATGTGTTGTGTGAGCTTAGCCAGCTTATTCGCCAACTTATTCGCCAACTTTTTACAGGCTACAGCCGACCCCGCAGCACATCCCGCAAAGTTACTGGTTACTTTCATAGGTTTGCCTTATTTATAATTTTTATTGCGGGCGAATCTAACATGACTGGAGTGAAACAAACAATAAAAATCAGACTCCTGGTTTTTTCCATGAGACAATTGGCAAATTATCCTTAATCACTAAAACTCCTCATGTCAGAACTTACACATTTTAATCAGTCAGGTAAGGCACACATGGTCGATGTGAGCCACAAGAATATTTCACATAGAGTCGCTGTTGCCAGTGGCAGTATCTACATGCAGCCATTGACCCTGCAAAAAATTATGCAAGGCAATCACAAAAAGGGGGACGTGCTCGGCATCGCCCGGGTTGCAGGTATTATGGCTGCCAAGCAAACCTCCCAATTAATTCCGCTATGTCACCCGCTACCGCTGACCAAAGTTGACATTGAACTGGAACCTGATGAAGCTAACTCGCTGGTGTATTGCAAGGTCACCACTGAAACCCAGCATGTAACGGGGGTTGAAATGGAAGCCTTAACCGCTGTACAGATTACCCTGCTGACAATTTATGACATGTGCAAGGCAATTGATCGTGGCATGTCTATACAT
>JALVFC010000054.1 GCA_027030285.1 Thiotrichaceae bacterium
AAGAATAAATATCACAATCATAAGTAACCTTAAGACTCAGAAAGTACGGCTTTCTTATTTATAATTGATCAGAGACTTCTTAGATTGTCCTTATAATCAAACGGATTGATAATATCCACATCAAAATGAACAAAGTCATTTACATTCCGTGTTATTACCGCCAGTTTGTGCACCTGTGCTATAGCTGCGATCATGGCATCTTCATACAAAGTATCTGATCGTTTGTACATTAGCTTTGCCAGCTTCGAAAAATAGCTCCATCCATTGGCAAAATATGAGATAGCTCTCCGCAATCTGATTCAGCCATCTCTCCAATTCTGCAGCGCGAAGTAAACCCTGATCACGAGTTAGTTCAATCCCGGCCTGAATTTCTGCCAGAGTAACCACCGAGAGAAATAAATCATCATCAGAAACTGACTTTAGCCACGCTAGCACAGCACCATGAGGTTTTTTTACGACGCAACTCCGATACAACATTGGTATCTATCAGATACACTTATAGAACCTTCTGAATGGGACGCCGTTTTCCCTTACCCCGTTCAGGGATTAACATATCTCCCCTTCCCTCATCGGATAACAGTAAAGATTTTAGTGAAGGTTTAGTGCTTTTTTGCAGCCTTTTCCATGTACTGATAGACACTAGTACAGCAGCTTCACCCCCCGCTTTGTAACAAGCTGGGGACCCTCTTCAATAGAGGCATTGAGAAATTCACTAAAACGCGCTTTAGCGTCCTGAACATGCCATGATTGCATAATACTCTCACAAATGACTAGGGAGACTGTGGGAATTAGTTGCAACGCGGCTGGATTATAGAGTGTACCTCACTTTATTGTGTGGAAAATAGTTGCAGACTTAGCGCAATACTAGCTGTCCAAACATTTGAGGATTTTTCCAGGCGGCATCAGAATTCGCATTCCAGGATAGTTTTGCATCACGATTATTTCCGGTGTCATCATCATTTACCTGCACCTCAAAACCTACTTTTTTCCCTGCGAAAGGTTTCACTTTTAGGGCTTTCCAGGGAATGGTAGTTGCCAGTTGATAACCATTTTTCTGCTTGATTATTTTTTGCTTTACTCCCTGTATGTGCTGACTTGCAGAGTTACTGCTTACAGAAAGTTTCCTGTCATTTACACGATAGGTTAACTGGAAATCATTATGACCATCGTAGCTACTTTTACGGCTACCATCTGCATCAATATAGATTTCTACGGAATCATCAGCCCAGGGTTTTGATGAGTCTTTGACAAGTCGATCATCTTGTACGTTTACCCAAACGTATAAATTTTCCTCATCCCAGGATGAAGACCATACAGCAGAGAGATCTCTGGGATCATTAATTGTTCCATTGATCAGGGTAGAGATTCGTTGTCCTTTGCCGCGATTTTTGCGAATAGTCACTATCTGCGGCTGAGGCACTGGTGCACTAGTACCACTTGTAATATGTGACGCTATTTTAACGGGCTTATCTAAATGGTAAACAGTTCTGGAAGTACACCCCTGCCACCAGCAACGATTTGCACGCTGAAACGCCATCAGCGCACGATATTTAGGTGCCAGATAGTCCGGTTCGTTAATATGTTCTTTCACCCCCCAGCTACCGTGCCAGGTGGCAGGACGTGGTGCAGAGAAGGCCACAAACAAGCTTCCGCCTGCTTTTTTCCAGCCATTTAGCAGGCGTGTGTATGCTTGTGCCATTAACGGATGTTTGTTTGCCTTTAGCAAATAGGGATTGGCGCCTTCTTTTTTGCTATGCGTTTTACTCTGGACTAAATGCTGCCCACCTTCATACGCAACCAGGTGCACGCCATAGCTCTTAGCAATATTGGCTTGTTGTTTGACAAATTCCAGTGTGTTGTCGATAGAGTATCGATTGGATTTATCATTAATCAGTTGGAACACTCGCTGCACGCTATGAATACTTCTCATCTGGTTTTGATCAATCTTGAAGTAAGGTGCAATAGCTAGCGCATCTACCTGTTTATAGGCATTTTTGTACCCCAGCAACGTATGGCTGAGTTGTGGGTTTGTTGTTAAACCACCCATCACCCGTACAAGACGCTGATTGCCTCCAAATACACGTTCCCATAGTTTGAAAATATGCACGCTTTGCATGGAGTAAAACTTGGCTCCGGCAACTCGGCGATCCTTATCCAGCTTTCTGGCAACACCTGTTTGTTTCATATATTCCGCCTGAGGTACAAAAACATCATTCCAGGTCTCATTGGAATACTCCAGGTAGACTTTCAGATTGGGTTTCAGGTGCTGTCGTACATACTGGGCATATTTAGTAATAAAGTGATCGTCCGCTTTATGGGGGATGTTAAACCACGGGTTGACATTCAGTGTATTCGCCAGTTTAACCATAACTTCTATGGGAACACCACGAACACCTTCCTTGCCGCCCCATGTTGCCTTTTCCATAGTTGGACGCTGTTGCCAATGCTGGATATTATTACGGGTAATGCCACTCATATTCATAAAGCGAATAACTTTGAAATCACGCATAAACGCCAGATACTTTGGATTAAACAATATCTGTTTATAATATTTTTCAAAGGGCTGGAATGAGTTATCAGGACATTGTCTGGCATTCATAACATGCTGAAATGGATTGTTACGGCAAATACCGCCAGGCATGATGATTCTTATGTTTTTTAGGTAATTACCTGGAGTGCTTTTTTTAATAAACAAGGTAGCCGTGAGCAGTCCATCCTGCATAGGTTCAAACTTGATCAGGTCTTTTCCTGGTAAGCGCTTGATTAGTTTGGCACTAGCTCCATAGGTGATCTCACCTTTGCCATCATACAAGACAGTATAAGTACCTTTGGGCAACGCTTCAGGTGGAATATGACTGAGGAAACGAGTGCCTGCCTGACCATTATTCAACTGTGCCGGCCAGCCATTGCGATCAAATCGTACTTTGCCTTTGGTAAACCAGGGTCTGGCATCCTCAAAAGGTAAAGCTAAACGAAATAAATCAACAAAAGGAATACTTGCATCCACTTCCAGCGCTTCATTGGTATTGATTCCTAGGGGGGAAAGAATATTCTGATTGGCGTTAGCTACATTCCACCCGGATATCATGACAAGCAAAGTAGATGCCAGGATTCTTGCTAACAATCTGTGTGTATTCTTGTCTTTATAATTCATCACTAGAAGCCTCTTTATCTAGTTAGAGAAAATATATTGAGAAAGTTCAGGTATATTGAATAACAGGCTATTATGGCAAGCGCAGCAACCTGTTTATATTGAATAATCTATCTGCAATATAGACGGCGAGTTCTTGCGGGAAGCTGAACAAAAAAGAAACAGACTGATGGATTTAATACTGGTTGGAAATGGGTTTTGTGGCCTTCTATTAAAGACTCATATGGCTAGCTTGTGAAAATTCATCTCACATAACACGCAGATGAGCTCTGTGTTGTGCTAAACAAAAGTGGTACCACTCATTCAAATGTGACTTTGATTGCTCATTGCCAGCCATTTCCCAGTAATTTATCAAGCGGATTTTAGCAATAATTCTAAAAAACGGAACACAAATAGAATTAGAAAACAGGACCCCCTGCAAGTTTAACTTTTTACTGGATGTGAGACTTTACCCGCTGAGTTCTGCATCATAACTCAATTGGCAAGACTCCAGGCACCTCTTATCAAGCTGTCTGATAATAAATATTCTGAGGATGTCTGGCCTGTGCGAAGAAGAACCAGCGTTCCATCAGCAAACCTATATATTGAATCACTGCTGCCAGCAATATGACTACTGCAACCTTCTTATATAAACCTAAGGCTAGCAGTATCAGCGGGATTACAAATACCATTGTCAGGAATCCCCATTTTACCAGGCGCAAAAAACTGGCTGGTTTGCCGTGAAAATATTCCCGAGTATTAAATGAGCCTCCCATAGCGCCTTGTGCTGTCTGGCGGATTTTGCTGTGGCGCACGCCTATGGCAGTGGTGGCAGTGGACTTTGGTTTGATACGGGCATTGCGAATCAGTGCGCTGATGCGGGTAATGCCAGCAACCGCTGTAAATACAATGGCCCAGCCTCCAAACATATTAATCAGGTTGGGGGCGCTAAACGTGGCATAAACAGTAGCGACCGTAAAACCGGAAGCCAGCCCCAGCATAACAAAATTCACTACAGTTAAGGGCGTTGCCCACTCTTGTAAAAAGCGGATACAGGCGTAGATCATGCCGGTACACAGAAACAGGGTGAGGCTGGCGGCAACACCGATTATGCCGATCAGTAATGATAAAGAAACACTAAAACCACCGATTTTGACCACCTCAAAATCCAGCCCAAACCAGTGGATCAGACCATAGATAAAAACGATTGCGCCAAAGGTAGGCAAGGCAATGACTTCACGAGACAGCCAGGAGGTACGCCATTGTGAAGGGGTGCGCCAGGCGCGCTCTGGTCTACCCAGGTGGAAGAAGGAGGCAAATAATGCCAACGCGACAAAAACCAGCACAAGGAGTGCTCCTATGGCATAGAAACGTGCAGGCTCTTCAACATGAATCAGCTCGACGCGGGTGTAGGTCTGTGCGGTGATCAACGCCATAAACAAGCCTTGTCCGATGCCTAGCAATGTGGTTAAAAATATAACTGAAAATGCAGGATGCATAGTGCTACCTTTCGTTAAAGTTAGGGTAACTACTCAACGTGATGAGCATCGGCGGTGGAAAGTTATTGATTATTTGGGACGCTGTAAATACATCCCTGTAAGCTCCACAGCAGCATCCCTGCTGCCGAGACCCAAATAGTCAATAACTTTCCACCTTATACATAGTCATGCTGAGTAGTCACTAGTTAGGTTTAAATCCAGCTGGAATCTTCCAGTGTCAGATCATCATCAGAAGGCTTGGTAAAGTTCTCATCCTTCAGTGGGTTCTCGACACGCTCCAGGTCTTCTTGCTGGATCCTGATTTTGGTTTTTCTGCGTGGCAAATAATGATTGGCAGGGTTTGTTCCCCACTCTGGCATTAACTGATACCCCCCTTCTTCGCGGATTAACCGTGACACTTCGGAGTGCTCATCATGTACATCACCAAAAATTCGTGCTGAAGTCGGACATGCCAGAACACAGGCAGGCTTGCGACGCTCCTCAGGTAATGTCGTATCGTAAATACGATCT
>JALVFC010000055.1 GCA_027030285.1 Thiotrichaceae bacterium
TGCATAGTCACACGGTCTTCAAAATATATCCGTGCATGTGGACCAATCTGAAGCTGGCGGTTCTTCTTGTGTGCCATCACATCCTTGCGGAAGTCGTTGCGTATCTCATTATATTTTTCAAGACTGTACAGGTCATCGCGTGTGAGTTTTTCCATTATGATTCTCCTTAAAGTCCGTAAGCCATGCGTAGCAGTGTAAGAGGGTGATAGGGGCTGGAATCATCTTTCATGCCATTGGCAATCTGATGACCTGCCATTGGGCAATCACTGCTGTAATAGTCAGATTCTGCTTTTTGCACACGAGTAATCACGGGGCGGCAAATCTTCATGGAAATATCGTGAAATTCACTTTTAACAGCATAAGTACCATCATGGCCGGAGCAACGCTCAATGGTGTCAATTGCAGTATCCTGAATCAGCTGTAACAGCTCCCGGGTTTTGTAACCCATATTCTGTACCCGCAAATGACAGGCAGCATGATAGCTGATCTTGCCCAGCGATTGCTTAAAATCCAGTTTTAACTTGTCGTCCTTGTGGCGCAGCATCAGATATTCAAAAGGATCATAAATATGCTCCTTAACCTTTTGCACCTGAGCATCATCAGGAAACATCAGGGGTAATTCCTGTTTGTACATCAACACACAGGAAGGCACGGGAGCGACAATATCAAAACCTGCATCAATCATTTTGGCAAGTACCGGAATATTGGCATTTTTAGCCGCTTCCACGGCCTCAAGATCACCCAGCTCCAGTTTTGGCATGCCACAGCACTGTTCTTTTTCCACCAGCGTGACAGGAATCTCATTATGCTCAAAGACCTTGCATAAATCTTCCACCAAATGTGGCTCATTACGATTGCCGTAACAAGTGGCATACAAAGCAACCTTGCCTGTAGTTTTACCCGCTGCAACAGGTTGCTGCGTGGAAGTATGGGTAGATAGCAATTTGCGCCCGGTTTTGCTGTGGTATTCAGGGAGTTTGGCATCAGGATGGATACCCAATGCCTTTTCCAGTCCCTTGCGCACCAACGAGTTTTTGTTGGCAGCATTAACAACTTGTGCAACGACAGGAATGCCTGCCAGATTGCCAACAGTATCGGTGGCGCTCAATATCTTGTCGCGGGTTTTTACCTCGCCTTTCTTATACTTGACAGCTTTGGCACGCAGCATTAAATGCGGGAAGTCTACGTTCCACTCATGTGGTGGCACATAAGGACATTTGGTCATATAGCACAGGTCACACAGGTAGCAGTGATCCACCACTTTCCAGTAGTCTTCTTTGGCAACACCATCAACTTCAAAAGTGTCAGACTCATCGACCAGATCAAACAGGGTGGGAAAGGAATTGCACAAACTGACGCAGCGCCGACAGCCGTGGCAAATATCATAGACACGTTCCAGCTCTTCAAACAGGCTGTCTTCGTTATAAAAATCAGCCTCTTTCCAGTTTAGCGGATGGCGCGTCGGGGCTTGCAGACTACCTTCACGGGTTGCCATATTTTATCTCCAGTATGCTTTGATAGTTTGTGCTTGTTGTCTCCTTGCCGGGCAGGAGGTTCAGATTCATAGCAAAGCGCTGATAACATTTATAATTAGAAGATCGCTTTGCTATACATCCGCGAGGTGTAAAGGCTGCCCCGAAACAGGAGGCAGCCAGTGCGTTTATGCTAACTTACAAATAGTGATTAACCGTCCAGGTTATCCAGAGCTTTCTGGAAACGGTTAGCGTGTGAACGCTCAGCCTTTGCCAGTGTTTCGAACCAGTCAGCAATTTCATCGAATCCTTCTTCACGAGCATCTTTAGTCATACCAGGGTACATATCGGTATACTCGTGAGTTTCACCAGCAATTGCTGTTTTCAGGTTGTCAGCTGTGCTACCAAAAGGCAGGCCAGTTGCTGGGTCACCAACTTCCTCAAGGTACTCAAGGTGGCCATGTGCGTGACCGGTCTCACCTTCAGCTGTTGAACGGAATACTGCCGCAACATCGTTATAGCCCTCTACGTCAGCTTTTGCTGCAAAGTACAGATAACGACGGTTGGCCTGTGACTCACCTGCAAAGGCATCTTTTAGAGCCTGTTCAGTTTTTGTTCCTTTTAGAGACATAAATCTCCTCCTTAGTTTGTATACAAAATTTACCCGTGAGCGCTATCATTCCAGCGCAGCGCAATCGGGACAGTAAAGATAGAAGAAAGTTGACCATACAGCCAGTTAAATATTTCGATTATATCCATCTAAAAAAACGAATAGAGAAAAATACCCAAACAGACTGAACTTTTTTTCAACAAGACAAAAGCGACAAACCTATCGCCCTTATCAGCGCAGCGCGCTCCAGCAAGCCAAAACTGACAAGTTATCCACAGTTTTTAAACACCTTATAAACGACTTACACACAACATATAGTGGTTGACTGTCTTTACACATACAATCTATAGTATATAGACTAAATTACACTATTTTTCACGTAGTGCAATACGCACGTAATTTACAGTCATGCCTGCCGGTCAAATAATCTCATCAAACTATCCGGTAGTCGGTGACAGCAAGCGTGAAAAGATTAGAGTAAACAAATAGAACAGGTAGCATAAAGTTACAACAACATCACTATGGCAATACGGGTTAAATTCGGGTTTAACGAGTGGCCATACACTTAGGAGCGTACTAAAAGTAACGCCGACAACGATCGAAATGCAGAATAATTGATCAGGCTGGATGATTTAAAGAGGCGCATTAGTCACTCTACGCAACGATTTAAATTATTCAAGCTGGGCGGTAAAGCAAGTTAGAGTGTCGAAGTTATTTCACGCACGTTCCCTAACACCAAAGGAAACAAATAGCATGCAAACTGAAACCACCCCCTCATCTACTGACCCGCATTACGCCAGTCCACTTGGTATCAGCAAAACGAAGACATCGGATGCACCACAGGACTATAAAGTCATCCGTCGTAATGGCAAGGTCACGGCCTTTGATGCCAGCAAAATCTCCATCGCCATGACAAAGGCTTTCCTGGATGTTGAGGGCAACTCTGCCGCAGCCTCAGCCAGTGTGCGCGACAAGGTAGAGTCACTCACGCAGAATGTAGTGAATGGTCTTCTGCGCCAACTGGAAAATGGTGGCATTGTGCACATCGAAGATATTCAGGATCAGGTAGAGCTGGCACTGATGCGCTCAGGTGAGCACAAGGTAGCCCGCAGTTATGTGATCTATCGTGAACAGCGTGCTCAACAACGTGCTCGTCGTGCGAAAAGAGAAAGCAAAAAAGGCAAAAAATCAACAGCTGAAACGTTGCACGTTGTTACGGAAAGTGGAGAGCAAAAGCCACTGGATGAAGCACGCATCAAGGCAGTGGTCAAAGAAGCCGTCAGCAAGCTAAAAGGCGTGAGTACTAAAGAAATTCTCGAAGGCACCATGCGCAGCCTGTTCGACGGCATGCCGGAAAAAGAAGTTAGCAATGCACTGGTCATGTCAGCCCGCATCCTGATTGACAAAGACCCTGCCTACTCAAATGTTAGTGCACGCCTGTTGCTCGATAGTCTGCGTCATGAAGCACTCAGTTTTGTCTACCAAAAGCCTCGCGAAGCAACCCAGGCGGAAATGACTGAAATCTATCCGGATTATTTCAAAAAATACATCAAACTTTCCATTGAGCTGGAACATATTGATGATGAACTGTCACGCTATGATCTGGAAAAACTCGGTGCAGCCCTGAAGCCCGAACGCGACCTGGACTTTACCTACCTCGGGCTACAAACCCTGTACGACCGCTACTTTATCCACCATGACAATGTGCGTATTGAGTTGCCTCAGGTGTTCTTTATGCGTGTGGCAATGGGGCTGGCAATTAATGAAGTACAACGCGAAGAGCGAGCCATCGAGTTCTACGAACTGCTATCCTCCTTCCGCTTTATGAGCAGCACCCCCACCCTGTTTAACTCCGGTACCTTGCGTCCACAGCTATCCTCCTGTTACCTCACCCATGTACCCGATGATCTGGACGGCATCTATAACGCCATTAAAGACAATGCGCTGCTATCCAAGTTTGCCGGTGGTCTGGGGAATGACTGGTCATCCGTGCGCGGTCTGGGTGCTTACATCAAGGGCACAAATGGCAAGTCCCAGGGAGTCGTACCCTTCCTCAAGGTGGCCAATGATACCGCTGTTGCAGTGAATCAGGGTGGTAAGCGTAAAGGCGCCGTCTGTGCCTATCTGGAAACCTGGCATATCGACATCGAAGAATTTCTGGAACTGCGGAAAAACACTGGGGATGAACGTCGCCGCACCCATGATATGAACACCGCTAACTGGATTCCAGACCTGTTTATGAAACGTGTTGCAGAAGAGGGCGAGTGGACTCTGTTCTCACCTGATGATGTCCCCGATTTGCACGACCTTTACGGCAAGGCATTTGAAGAAGCCTATCTTGCCTATGAGGAAAAAGTCGCCCGCGGTGAAATCAGACTGTATAAAACCATCCCTGCGACCACACTCTGGCGCAAAATGCTTGGTATGCTATTTGAAACCGGACACCCCTGGATTACCTTCAAGGACGCCTGCAATATCCGCTATACCAACCAGCATGAAGGTGTCGTACACAGCTCCAACCTGTGTACCGAAATTACCCTGCATACCAGTGTAGATGAGATAGCTGTCTGTAACCTCGGCTCGGTCAACCTGCCAGCACATGTCACCAAAAAAGGCATCGACATGAAAAAGCTGGAAAAAACCGTCACAACAGCGATGCGCATGCTGGATAATGTCATTGACTATAACTTCTACAGCGTGCCACAGGCGCGTCGCTCCAATATGCAACATCGCCCGGTTGGGCTGGGACTCATGGGTTTTCAGGATGCCCTGTACAAGCTGGATATTCCCTATGCCTCCATTGAAGCGGTTGAATTTGCCGATACCAGCATGGAAGCCGTTTCCTACTATGCCATTCAGGGCTCCTGTCTGCTTGCCAAAGAACGCGGACGCTATCCCAGCTATGAAGGCTCATTATGGAGCAAGGGGATACTGCCAATTGACTCTCTGGACTTGCTGGAAAATGCCCGTGGTGAATACCTTAAGGTAGATAAAAGCAGCACTCTGGACTGGGACAGCTTACGCAAAAAAATACTCA
>JALVFC010000056.1 GCA_027030285.1 Thiotrichaceae bacterium
GCGGGAGGATACATTGAGGCAAAGATCACCGAGCCAGTTAGCATTGCCACCAGCAGACCGATTGCCAGCACCAGGTATTTCAAGCGCCTGTCAAAACGCTTGTTGCCAATTCTTAAACCTGCTTTGTGTAACAACAAACCAAGATTACTGTTCAGCTCATACAGAAAGGTTGCCGGGCAAATCCAGCCACAATAAAAGCGCCCGAAAATCACGGTCAGGATAAAGGGGATAAATGCTGTCAGGATAAAAGGCCAGTACAGTTTCATACTGCCAGCAATTTGCCCCAGCACAGCAAGTGGATCACTTAATTGCAACTTGCCAAAAGTACCCGACCAGGTATTGCCTTTGAGTGCATCCAGTTGCTTTTCAGGGTCAGATACAAAAGGTTGGGTTATCGCCTCCATCACATCGTAAATGCGTTTTTCAGAAGGCATCAGCAAGTCGTAGCCATGTGCAGCCACATAGGTTTGATAGACATGCAGAAAGGGAATAAGTATCAGCATACCAAAAACAATGCTTAAGCTCAGCCAGCGCAACTTATTCAGGTGTTTCCAGAGAAAAAACGGTTTATTATTCATTACTCTATTCTCCCAACCTCATTCTCCAGCTTTCAGCTTATCCATACTCTGGCATAATCCGGATAGCCTGTGGCATCTGGATACAGGAGCGTTCACACAAGCCGCAACCGACACACTTGTCAGTCACATGCGGCTGCTCCAGTCTGCCAACATAGATAGCCACATCCGGTAACGGACACGCGCGATAGCACACACCGCAGGTTTTACCCTGGTAGGAAAGGCACAGATTCTCATCGACCACAGCCTTGCCCATATGAACATTTTGTAGTATAGGCTCCAGTTCACGTACTACTTTTTTCAGTGCATCAGTCGGACAAACATCACCACATTTCATACACAGAATACACGCCTGTTCCCGCGGGATAATATAAGGCGTATCCAGTGAAGCCAGCCCATTCTCCAGCCCAAAATACCGGATACAATGATTGGGACAGGATTCGCCACATTGACCACAACGGATACAGCGACTCTCAAAATCATCCGCTGCCAGCGCTCCTGGTGGTCGCAAAAAGCGAGCGGATGTTTTCTGATCCGTTGAATAACTCACCCCCATTGCTACCTTTGACACCAAGGCACTCAGGCTAGTGGCTCCCAGGCCAGCAATGAAGGTTCGTCGTTTCATGATGATGGTTAGCCGATTTTCTCAATACGGGCAGCACTTTTCTTGAAGTCCACCTGTCCCGACACCGGATCCCAGGCACGGTTAGTCACGCGGTTAGCCAGCCATTTGTTTTTCTCCGGCACAGCACTGTCCGCCACTGACAGATTCCAGGGACCAAACATATAGCCACGCGGTACATTATTACGTGCGGGCTTGATCAGTGAATTGGTACCCACTTGCGCACGGGCTTCCAGATGCCCCCGCCGTGTGACCACACGCACCTTGTCGCCATCCTTGATACCCAGGTCTTTTGCATCCTCTGGATGCATTTCAACATACATCTCGGGAACCAGGCGACGAGTCGTTGGACTACGATTCGACTTGGCGGTATGAAAATGCTCATACACAACACCCAGACCAAACCAGTAGGGGAACTTGTCCTTGGGAACATCCTGCCACTTCTTGCCACGATACTCCTCATCAGGCAGATCCGGTGTCAGACCGTTATCCCGTGCCTCCTTCAGCAGGGCAATATTGTCGATGGTATAAACATCTTTCTTCGTGCCAAACTCCATCAACTTCTCAGTGATTTCCTTGCGTTTGGAGTAGTCCTGGCGGCAAATCTTCATGTGCACCTTGCCATCCTTGGTACGGAAATAGCCGTACGGACGATTTTTCCAGGTACCTTCCTGCGCCATATAACGACGTTTGGAGCCACCATGTTTGGCAATGTCATAGGTAGGCGCTGGCCATTGAATACCGCGTAACTTTTTCAGCTGCTCGTAAGGTGACAGCTTATCAATCTTTTCGACTTCCAGAATGCCAGTCAGGTCGGCATCTGTGCCCTCTGAGGCACGACAGATATCACGGAAAATCTCCTCGACATCGTAGAAGCCGTTTTCTTTCTTCTGGTAAGGAAGCACCTTGTCCATATCCAGACCCAGCAGTTTGCCAATGCCTTTCGCCTTGTCGATAACCATATCCAGATCAGGTCGGCAACCTTCTGGCGGCATAGCGGCCTGTTCACAAATATTGATGCGCCGTTCGGAGCTGATATACACGCCATCCACTTCGCCCCAGGTTGCCGCAGGCAGAATCACATCGGCATACAGATTGTTGGGTGCATGCCGATAAATCTCCTGCACCACGTTAAAGGACTTCATCAAGGCAGGTCGCACCAGGTTCTCCTGATCCGGCAGGTCAATATGCGTTGCATAAACCAGGAACAGCGCTTTCACTTCATCTTTCAGAATACGCTCCATCATGCCAACCGCCATGCCGGGATTCTGTGAATTCAGCGCATTTTCCAGGTTCTTTGGCGGGATACGCCAGTGCTTTGCCATGTGCAGACGATGTTTGTCATTTTTCAATGGCTCATTGAAAGGCAAACGACCTGTCAAACCACCCGTGAAACGCTCACCCATCGCATTGGGCTGACCTGTCATGGAAAACGGACCACAACCTGGCTTGGCGACATTACCTGTCAGCGTCAGCAGGTTGACGATAGAGATAATATTATGTTGTCCATGGATATGCTGGTTATAGCCAATACCCCACATAATAATAACGCCGCCGTAACCATCGCCAGAATGCTTACCCTTGCTACGTTCCAGACGCTTGCGTGTCGCATCGGCAAACATACCGGCTACCTTGCGGATCAGATCGGGATTGACATCGTGGTTAGGACCACCCATACGATCCTGTACCTGTTCAGGGCTGTAGTTTTTCTTTACCTCATCAACATACTCTTCCCAGCCGGTGACATGCTCCTTGAGGAAATCCCAGTCGATCACGTCATCATGATCCTTGAGCAAGACATGAGCGATGGAGTTCAAAAAGCTGATATCACCATTTAATATCGGAACATGCACCGTATTTTTGGGATTGACGTCTTCATAACCCATGACCGTACCTGTGCGACGCGGATCAACAACTACAGTAGGAATATCGTTTTTCTTTTTGTGATCGGCAATACGCCAGAAAATAATAGGGTGTGATTCACGGGCATTGTGTCCGAAGTGCATCACCATATCCGCCAGTTCAATATCTTCATAGGCTAGTGGAGGCGTATCTGAACCCAGTGTGGCGAAATAGCCGGTGACTGCCGAGGTCATACACATGCGTGCATTCGCTTCGATGGTATTGGAACCCAACACGCCTTTCATAAACAGGTTTTCCAGGTACTGACCTTCCATAGTGAGTTGACCTGAGCCATATAAACCAATCGAGTTGCCAGTATATTTTTTGACAAAGTGGGCAATCTTGTGATCAATCATTTCACCGACTTTTTCATAGGGAACCCGCACAAAATGCTCATCATCAAACGAGCCTTTGGTCTTGCTGGTATATTCCAGATCACCATGATCCGGTTTATTCCATTCATCCCACACATCTTTTCTGACATAAGCATCACCTTCCAGGCGATCGACATAAATCGGTTCAGCGGCAGTCAACCCCTTGATACATTGCAAACCATAGTTGGTGGGGTGATCCTTGTCAGGACGCATGGATACGATTTTACCATTTTCGACCTGAATAACCGTGCCACAACCCACACCACAATAGGGGCACTGTGCCAAAGCAGTCTTGCGGCTGGCGCTGCTGGTTTCTTTGGTTCCGGTAGCAGGTTCTGCTGCGGACAGCTCAGGGTTTGCACCTACCATTAAACTGGCACCTGTGGCTGCGCTGGTGGTAAACGCGCTGGTTTTCAGAAAATCCCGGCGAGTAAATCCTTTCTTTAATCTTTTCATCTTATATACCTCTGTGATGCCTGTTATTTTTTGTCGCTACTGCTGTTTTCACTACCCAGCTCTCGCAAATAAACAATAATGTCTTCTATTTCCTGATCATCCAGATTTGCCAGACCATCAGCACCAGAAAATCCTTTCATGCGGGTATTGGAACGACCTTTCTTAATGGTTTCACGGATAAATCCATCTGATGCCTTGCTCAGAAAACCCATTTTGCCAATTGCCGTCCCCGTGCTGCCAGCTGCATAGCCATCACCCTTTGGACCATGACAGTTTGAGCAGATATAGTGAAACCACTGTTCTCCAAGGCGCGGATCACCATGCGCATCCGGCTCGGCATCCACCTCTGCAGAACGATTGGGTCCTTTGGCGAAACTTCTCAGGTACGCAAGAATGGCACGACCTTTCTCTCTCCCGAGGTGAGCAAAGGGCGGCATACCCGTTCCGACGCGACCATCTCGCATGGTTCCAAGAATGAATTTATCACTGGCGATACTGAGAAACTCTGGGTTTGAAAGTGATGGAGCAAAGCCTGGTTTACCAATTGCATCCTTCTGATGACAAAAAACACAGTTCTGCTCAAAGAGCTGTTTGCCTTCTGCCACCTTGCTGCTATCTGCACTAGCCGGGGCAGCATCCGCTGCATACAGCGAGGCTGCTAACCCCATTGCACAGAGCAATCCTAGGGGGTATAAAAAAACATTTTTTCTTCTCATCATTTTTCCTCGTTCCTCTGGTTGATCGTGTTTTCAGCTGAATCTGCTGAACAGTTACCACTCCTCATTTCGCTGGTCAGGCATGTCTGTATGACATTCCTGACATTTAATTTTTTGCTGCTCAATCAATTTGTGCCAACCATCTATCACTGCCTCTTTATCAAAGCCATCTGGCAAATTATGCGAAATACCCTGATGGCATTGCACACAGGTCATCCCCCAGGCTTTACTCAGTTGATGCAATTTGCCCGCCTTGGTAGATTGCTTGTCCAGTACCATTGATTGAGCATCGTGGCAGTTCCGGCATTCGCGTGAGTTGGTTTCTGTCATGCTCTGCCACACATGACTGGCAAGCTGTGCTCGCTTGTTGACAAATTTCTGCCGCGTATCAATACTGCCTTTCATCCAGTGATATAGCTCATTGGTGGCACGAATTTTTCTCGCCACCTTGTACACCCAGTCTTTTG
>JALVFC010000057.1 GCA_027030285.1 Thiotrichaceae bacterium
CGGAAATGCGCAAGCGTGGCGAAAAGGTATAGGAGTACGTAAAGATGCGTGACAAGATTAAAATGGTATCCAGTGCAGGTACAGGTTTTTATTACACAACCACCAAAAACAAAAGAACCAAGCCTGAAAAGCTGGAAATGAAAAAATACGATCCGGTTGTACGAAAGCATGTGATGTTTAAGGAAGCAAAGATTAAGTAATTACTGCTTCTCGATAATCAGATATTCAGGACAAAAAGCCTGTCAGAGTCTATCTGGCAGGCTTTTTTTGTTTTAGGGGTAACGACTCAGTTGCACTTCAAATATCACATGCATAATCATTTCTGCTAAAGTATAGTCAAACTGACTTTTAGGAGAACCTCTATGACCATCTCAGAAATATCGAAAATGAGCATGATTGAGCGCCTTCAAGCTATGGAGGCTATTTGGGACTCTCTGTTACATGAAACATCCATTAAATCACCAGACTGGCATGCAGAGATACTTTCTGAGAGAAGAAAAAAAATTAGTAGTGGTGAAGCCAGGTTCAAATCAATTGAAGAGCTAAAGTCGAAGTATAGATGATTGTTATCAATAGTATTCAGATATTATCTGATGCCGAAGAGGATCTTGAAGATGGCAAGGTGTTCTATGATATTCAAGAACCTGGAGTAGGAGATTATTTTTGGGATAGTCTCATATCTGATATAGAGTCTCTAAAAGTACACGGTGGTGTTCATACTAAAGAATTTGGGTATTTTCGTATGCCTTCTAAAAGATTTCCTTATTCAATTTATTACGATATTGAGGAAACAACGGCTTTTATTATTGCTGTCTTGCCAATGCGAAGAAACCCATCATGGGTCAAAAAAAGATTGACTTGAAGTAGACTTAGATAGAAAAACAAGTCCTTTACACTAAAAATATCGACTCTACTTGAATCCCCCTAATACTGCCTTTCATAGCACTTTTTTAACAGGTTATGCATTAATTAGGACGTGCGACTTTAGTCGCGCACCGGACTGCGCTGCGGTGGCGAGCTAGCGCGACTAAAGTCGCACGTCCCTGGCATAAGTGCTAGACTTCCCCTTCTTTTCAAACTCATAAACTCTGATCTCGATGGCTGATAAGAACGACATAAAAGCACTGCTTGAACAACGCATTCTGGTTCTGGATGGTGCGATGGGTACCATGATACAGCGACACAAGCTGGAGGAGGCGGATTACCGGGGTGAACGCTTTGCGGACTGGGCAAGTGATATCAAGGGTAATAACGACTTGTTGGTGCTAACCCAGCCACAGATTATTAAAGGCATTCATGCCGAATACCTGCAAGCCGGTGCAGATATTCTGGAAACCAATACTTTCAATGCAACACGCATAGCCATGGCTGATTACGATATGCAGGATTTGTCGTATGAGATCAATGTCGCTGCTGCAAAGCTGGCGCGTGAAGTAGCTGATGAGTACAGTACACCAGATAAGCCGCGTTTCGTCGCGGGTGTGCTGGGACCGACCAATCGTACCGCCAGTATTTCTCCCGATGTGAATGACCCGGGTTACCGCAATGTTTCTTTTAAGGAACTGGTTGATGCCTATATCGAATCTACCAACGGGCTACTGGAAGGTGGTGCGGATATTATTCTCATTGAAACTATTTTCGATACCCTGAATGCCAAGGCTGCTGTCTTTGCGGTCAAGCAGGTTTTTGCAGATATTGGCAAAGAATATCCCATTATGATTTCCGGCACGATTACTGACCGTTCCGGACGGACGCTTTCTGGTCAAACGACAGAAGCGTTCTATAACTCGCTGAATCATGCCGAGCCAATTTCTTTTGGCTTGAACTGTGCATTAGGGCCGGATTTGCTGCGTCAGTATGTTGAAGAGCTGTCACGTATTTCCAATACCTTTGTTTCTGCACATCCCAATGCTGGTTTGCCCAATGAGTTTGGTGAATATGACCTTGAGCCACCCGCAATGGCGGAACATATCCGTGAATGGGCAGAAAGCGGCTTTTTAAATATCGTGGGTGGCTGTTGTGGTTCATCACCAGCGCATATCCAGGCGATTGCGGAAGCGGTTGCCGATATTGCTCCGCGCAAAATACCTGAGCTGCCCATAGAATGCCGACTGTCAGGTCTGGAGCCATTTAATATTGGTGAGGACAGCTTGTTTGTGAATGTGGGCGAGCGTACCAATGTCACGGGTTCGCTACGCTTTAAGCGTTTGATCAAGGAAGAAGATTACGATACTGCTCTGGAAGTGGCTCTGGATCAGGTACAGGCGGGCGCGCAGGTTATCGACATTAATATGGATGAGGGACTGCTGGATTCCAAAGAGTGCATGGTGCGCTTTTTAAACCTGATTGCTTCTGAGCCGGACATTTCGCGTGTACCCATTATGATTGACTCATCCAAGTGGGAAGTCATTGAAGCGGGGCTACAGTGTATCCAGGGCAAGGGTATCGTCAACTCGATTTCCATGAAGGAAGGTGAGGATAAGTTTCTGCAGCAGGCACGGCTGATTCGTCGCTATGGTGCAGCGGTGATTGTCATGGCATTTGATGAGGTGGGGCAGGCAGATACCCGCGAGCGCAAGGTCGAAATTTGTACCCGTGCCTACAAGCTGCTGACTGAAGAAGTTGGCTTCCCGCCTGAAGATATTATCTTTGACCCCAATATCTTTGCGGTAGGGACAGGTATTGAAGAGCATAATAATTATGCTGTGGACTTTATTGAGGCAGTCAAGGACATCAAGGATACACTGCCTTATGCCAAGGTGTCCGGCGGTGTTTCCAATGTGTCTTTCTCGTTCAGGGGTAACAATCCGGTACGTGAAGCGATTCATGCCGTTTTCCTGTATCACGCTATCAAGAATGGCATGGATATGGGAATTGTGAATGCTGCGCAGTTGGCAGTTGTTGATGACCTTCCCCGGGAATTACGCGATGCGGTAGAAGATTTGGTGTTGAATCGCCGTGAGGATGCCACTGAGCGCCTCATGGATATTGCACCGAATTATATGGGTGATGGCAAGGCAGCTGAGAAAAAAGAAGACCTGGAATGGCGCGAATGGCCAGTAGAAAAGCGTCTGGAGCATTCACTGGTCAAAGGGATTGATGCTTATGTAACCGAAGATACCGAAGAAGCCCGCCAGCTGTTAGGGCATCCTATTAACGTCATCGAAGGGCCTTTAATGGATGGTATGAATGTGGTGGGTGACCTGTTCGGTGATGGCAAAATGTTTTTGCCTCAGGTGGTCAAGTCAGCGCGTGTCATGAAAAAAGCTGTTGCTTATCTATTCCCGTTTTTGGAGGCTGAAAAGCAAGGCTGTGAGGTGGAAGCTAATGGCAAAATTCTCATGGCAACGGTGAAAGGTGATGTGCATGATATTGGTAAAAATATCGTAGGCGTGGTGTTGCAATGTAATAGCTACGAAATCATTGATATGGGGGTCATGGTGCCAGCAGATGACATTCTCAAAAAAGCCAAAGAAGAGAATGTAGATATTATCGGTCTGTCCGGTTTGATTACGCCTTCACTGGATGAAATGGTGCATATTGCCAAAGAGATGGAACGCCTGGGTATGGATATTCCCCTGCTGATTGGTGGTGCAACGACATCTAAAGTGCATACTGCCGTGAAAATTGATCCTGAATATCATGGCGCGATTGTGCATGTGGCGGATGCCTCACGTGCTGTGGGTGTGGCGGGCAAGTTGCTGTCTGATGAGGAAAAAGCTGATTATATTAAAGATATCAAGGCTGGCTATGAGGCATTGCGGGTTAAACGTGCTGCCAATCAGCGAGTGAAAAAGTCAGCAACCCTGGAGCAGGCAAGAGCCAATAAAGTCCCCATAGACTGGAAAAACTACCAGCCTCCGAAGCCACTCTATCTGGAGTCCCCCACAGAGAGTGGAGACTATACGATTTCGCAACCTGAAAATGGGGGTGTCATTATTCAGTTTAATGATTATCCCCTGCAAGATTTGCAGGAACGTATCGACTGGACGCAGTTTTTCAGGAGCTGGGAGCTGGCGGGTAAATTCCCGGCAATCCTGAGCGATGAAGTGGTCGGGGAAGAAGCGACCAAGCTGTATAACGATGCCCTGCAAATGTTGGAAAAAGTCATCAATGAGAAATGGGTCACTGCCCAGGCTGTGATCGGCCTGTTTCCTGCCAATAGTGTGAATGATGATGATATTGAGCTGTATACCGATGAAAACCGCGATACGGTCAACATGGAGCTGCATCATATTCGCCAGCAAATTGACCGGGGTGGCTTGCGTCCCAATTTTTGCCTGGCAGACTTTATTGCCCCCAAAGACAGTGGTGTGAGTGACTGGCTGGGTGCGTTTGCGGTCACGGCTGGTACGGGTATTGAGCCTCATGTGGAGCAGTTCCGCGCCGAGCATGATGATTACAATGCGATTTTACTGGAGGCAATCTGTGACCGCCTGGCTGAAGCACTGGCTGAACGTATGCACGAACGGCTGAGAAAAGAGTTCTGGGCATATGTGCCGGATGAGAGCTTCTCCAATGAGGAGATTATCAAGGAAAACTATCAGGGGATTCGTCCTGCACCGGGTTATCCCGCCTGTCCGGATCACACCGAGAAAGCGCTGTTGTGGGAGCTATTGCAGGTTGAGGAGCGTGTCGGCATAAAAATCACTGAATCCTATGCCATGTATCCGGCGGCATCGGTTTCTGGCTGGTATTTCTCACACCCTGAGAGCCAGTATTTTGGCACTGGCAAGATCCAGAAGGATCAGGTGGAAGATTATGCAAAACGTAAGGGGATGACCGTGGAGGAAGCCGAGAAGTGGTTATCGCCCATATTGGGTTATTAGGAGATGACAGCGCATCAGAATGTCATCAGTTTTCTCTCGGAACGCGTGCAGCAGACTCATAAAATCACTGTGCCTGAGGGACAGGTGGTTTGTCGTGAAGGACAGCAGTGCGCTGATCTGGTGGTGGTTACTTCTGGTGATGTCAGGGTGTATAAGCCAGCTGTAGATGGGCGAAGTATTAGCCTGTATCATATTGCCAGAGGAGAATCGTGCATTATTACAGCGGGTTGTATTCTTAATCAGAATCCTTTTCCGGCAGTGGTGGCAGAAACGGTGACG
>JALVFC010000058.1 GCA_027030285.1 Thiotrichaceae bacterium
CGCTGAGCCATCGTCCAGTCGTGATCCAGGGCAATGACCGCATCCGGATTGCCCTCTGTGAAGGACGCAATAGCGATGCACGGGTGTCCTTCGATGGCCAGTCACATATTGATATTGTGCCGGGCGATTATGCCATTATCGAAAAGAAACAACGCAGCATGACCTTGCTGCACCCCGAAAATCATAGCTATTATCATATACTACGTGCCAAACTACACTGGAGTGTACAGCCCTGAGGTCATACCACAATGCTAACGCATATTCATATCCGCCATTTTGCCATTATTGAAGAACTGGATCTGGAACTAAACCCCGGTATGACAGTATTGACTGGCGAGACGGGCGCAGGTAAATCCATTCTTATTGATGCCATTGGGCTGGTGCTGGGTGATCGTGCAGATAGCAGCACTGTCAAGCATGGTTGTGACAAGGCGGAAATCACGCTGTCTATTGATGTCTCACAAACGGCAACGGCTGAACAGTGGTTACAGGAACAAGCCCTGGATAACGAAGGCGAGTGTATTCTGCGCCGAGTGATCAGCGCCAATGGCAAATCACGCGCCTGGATTAATGGCAGCCCCAGTAACCTTTCCATGCTACGCCAGCTGGGTGAGCAGGTGGTTGATATTCATGGTCAGCATGAGCATCAGTCGCTGATGAAAAAAGACATGCAGCGGCAGCTTCTGGATGAATTTGCCGGGCACCAGACACTGCTGGAGCAAACCCGTCATGCCTGGCAACAATGGCACACCCTGAATGAGCGTTATCAAAACCTGCTCACCCAAAACGCGGAGCATCTGGCAAAGCTGGATCTGCTGAAGTTTCAGGTCGATGAACTGGAAAAACTCGACTTGCAGGATGACGAAGCTGAACAACTGGAAGAAGAACATAGCCGCCTCGCCAATGCCGATCAACTCATGCAAGCTGCCGGCGCAGCGCAACAACAGATTTACGAGGATGAACAATCAGTATACTCCGCGCTGGGCAGTGTGGTTCAGACACTGGAACAGCAACTTGCCCTGGACAGTGATCTTGAATCCCCACTGACACTGCTGCATAGCGCACAAATTCAGCTTCAGGAAGCCGCTGAAGAACTGCGTCATTATCTGGACAAGCTCAACCTTGATCCCGCACGCTTGCAACAGGTCGAAACACGCATGGCACAGATGCAAGACCTGGCGCGCAAACATCGCATAGAAGCCCATGAACTCCCGCAAAAGCTGGCTGAATTGCAGCAGGAACTCACCATACTGGACTCCGATGACTATAACCTGGACACCCTTGAAGCACGCCTGCAGGAAGCCGCAACTGACTATCACAAACTGGCAGGCAAACTCAGTCAGCAACGCCAGCAAGCCGCGAAAAAGCTATCCGCGGGTGTCACCGAAGCCATGCAGCAACTGAGCATGAAAGGCGGTGTATTTGAGATTCAGCTCAGCACCGACAAGCAGAAATTCTCCGCCAGTGGCATGGACGACATCAGCTTTACGGTCAGTGCCAACCCCGGTCAACCCCTCAAGCCCCTGGTCAAGGTCGCCTCCGGTGGCGAACTCTCGCGCATCAGTCTGGCTATCCAGATGATTGCCGCACAGAAAGTCACCCTGCCCGCGCTGATCTTTGATGAAGTCGATACCGGCATCGGTGGTGGCACCGCAGAAGTCGTCGGCAAACAACTACGCAAACTGGGTGAAGGCAGACAGGTACTATGCGTCACACACCTGCCACAGGTCGCCGCACAGGCGCATAATCACTACAAAGTCACCAAAATCAAAAGCCAGGCAGACACACAAACGGGCATTGTTACCCTCTCGGCAGAAGAAAGAATCCACGAAGTCGCCCGCATGATGGGGGGTGTCGAGATTACCGACTCGACCCTGGCACTTGCCAGAGAGATGATTGACAATGCCTGATAGAACTGTGGAGTAAAAAGTTATCAAACCAAAAAACTTTATTATAATCCATAATATGCTATATAATTAACATCTTAAACAACAAACCTCATAAAAAAGATGATTAGGGACTTCATTTTATTTATACGCATGATGCGCCGCGACCATGAACGCTTTGTCTTTTCACAAAGTGCTCGCCGACACAGACATATGGGTTGGGCACCATCCGGACAAGTGATTGATGTCTACCGCGCTCCACCAAGCTTTCTGCTATGGGTATGGGCATCTTTTCCATTATTGTTTATCGCCAGCCTAGACCCGAGTGTCATTGCAGTCGCAATCATTGCGGCGATTCTCAACTATGTCATCATCACCCACATGGACACCTATTGCTTCATTCTCTACTGCATGTGTGGACTGGTACTATTGGCACTTACACTCATCTACCACTGGCACTGGATTTGATGGTTTCAGGCTCTCCAGGAAATGAAGAGCTGCTTATACACTCATATAGCTCACTGATTTGTGGTGGTTAATTGCTGTTTTGGGGATTTAAACAAGTGTGGCGCCTTACGCTTCAGCACAGCAATCCCCTGACGTCCAGGCTTCCCCCACTCGCTGACGACCCCGGGTTGCTGTGACAGCTTTTTATATGTACGAATAACATCCGCAACATAGTGCTGTGTTTCTTTATATGGAGGTATTGCCTGGTACGCCTGAACTTTTCCCTCCCCTGCATTATATGCAGCTAAGACCTTATCCAGTTGGCTGTGAAAGAGCCGTTGCAAAAAATGTAGGTATCGAGTTCCTGCCTCAATATTATTTGCGGGTATGTCAATATTTTTAACGCCGAACCGTTCTGCGGTTTCCGGCAGGATTTGCATTAATCCACGAGCACCAGCTGGTGAAACAGCTTGCGGGTTATAACATGACTCTACGGCAATAACAGCTCGAATAAGGTGTGCATCAACTCGATATTTTCTGGAAACACGGGATATGATTTGATCATATTGTTGCGACTTTTTTAGCAGTTCCTGACGGTTTTTTTCTACACAGGGTATCTCATGAGCTGACAAGGGAACAGTTGATATTCCAGCCAACAGGACCAATATAAACAGCCAGTTACTGTACAAATAACCAGGATTCATAGCAGGTTTTCCAAAGCCTTCTTATCCTTGTCAGACAGAATACTGTACCCTGCGTTCAAAATACTCCTGATTTCCTCCTTACGCTTGTTAACGGGTTCACTGAAATTATTCCTGGTGTTTGTTATATCCTGAATAATTTCATGTTTAAGACTGTTCAGAATTTCAGAAAATGGAGAGCTTGACGCATTCAGGGCATCAAGTTTATCCAGTATCTTTTTATGAATCCCTCTTCCCAACAGACTTCTTGCCCCATAGTCAGATATCTGCTCCATCCACGCCGGAAAAAAACCCTCCTGAGCATCAGGGAAAATAGCCTGATAGAGTTCAATAAACTGATCATCTTCTACTCCAGACGTCTGCCTTGCCTTTGCCGCCCATTGCTGATAATCAGCAAATAAATAATAGGCAGTACCTTCAGCGACCCTGGCATGTTTATAACCTGGTAGCAGACTATCAAGCCAACTCATATCAGCAGGGTTTTGCGAATCTGTACTGGCTTTTTTTCGCAGCACCTGAACCATTTTGTCCCGCAAGCCCAGGCCGTAGATATACATATTGGCAAATTTATCACTGGTATTCGCCTGCACATAGGCAGCACGATAATTATCCATTGCAGTGACTATCTCGGCACCAAAAAATCCCTGTGCGCGTCGTCTGACCAGCAGCTGTTGAAGGCTTTTCGAGGGATTATTAGTGGAGTCAACGCTGGCTGTTGCCGCATAAATCCAGCCAGTTTTACCTTCGTTAGTCTTCACATATAGCCAGGGGTCATTATAACGAACACCACGTAATTTGATTGGAGCGGTAACCTTGCTTACCTGTCCTAGCCATTCCAGCTTGCTATTTGCTGGAAGCTTGGCAACAACGGGGCTACTGATATTGGGTGATTTGCGCATATTGACCGTATTCAAGATAATTTTTATCACTACAGGCGCATCAGCATCATTTGCAGACGATGCATTGGTGATCTTGATAGTTTTGACTTCAGGCTGGTCAGTATCGCCACAAGCAGTTACAAACATCAGGGTGATTACAAAGATAAAAAATCCTTTTTTCATAATAGTTCCTGTTTTCAGATTTGTACTGTTTATAGTACCTTTCCAGGATTGTTTCCCGAAATCCTTAGGCAGACCTGCTGTTAATGAGAAAATTTTCCGAGACGTATCCTCTCAGCATTCATTAATTCAACCTCACGAGCCCCTGATATAACAATATCGGAGTCCGGCACATAATCCAGTTCCTGATTGACACGCTCATACGGTACGGCGTTTAATATCACGCGCATGGCATTTAATCTAGCCTGATGCTTATCATTCGAGCGGATCACTGTCCATGGAGCCTGGGATGTGTGGGTACGTCGCAGCATCTCATATTTTTGTTGCGTAAATTCATCCCACTTTTCCTGTGCCTGCAAGTCTACTTCACTTAGTTTCCATTGACGCAGTGGATCATCCTGACGTCTTTTAAAGCGTTTTTTCTGTTCTGCCTTGGTAACGCTAAAATAGAGCTTTAATAAAATCGTGCCCTGGCGCACCAGATCCTTCTCAAAACCTGTTACCCCTTTCATGAAATACTTATATTCTTCAGGTGTGCAAAAACCAAACACAGGCTCTACCATTGCCCGGTTATACCAGCTTCGATCAAACAAAACGATTTCACCACCACGCGGAAACTGGGAAACATACTTTTGAAAGAACCATTGTGTTTTTTCGCGCTCTGTTGGCTTGCCAAATGCAACTACCCGATAATGTTTAGTATTCATATAGCGCGTTACGCGACGAATAGTGCCACCCTTGCCAGAGGCATCTCGTCCTTCAAACACAATAATCATACGTTTATTGGTTGTCTCCAAATATTTCTGCAGATGAATTAATTCCGCCTGATAGGGCTTTAACTGTTTTTCGAGCTTGTGTTTCGCAACGCGCTTTTCAGCAAGGTCTGCCGTTTTCCTAACGCCTTTAAGGCGACTTAGTTTTTCCTTGAGCTTTTGTTTATCTTTTTTTAATTTAGCGATTTTTTCCAGCAGAAGTTCTCTATCATCTGCTGCCTGGGGTGAATTG
>JALVFC010000059.1 GCA_027030285.1 Thiotrichaceae bacterium
TTGTCGTAAAACCGAATACAAAAATTGCAGCCGATGGGGTCATTGTTCAAGGTAACAGCACTGTGAATCAGGCACCCATTACAGGTGAAAGCATGCCTGTGGACAAACATCCCGTCACTGACCCGGGTGCCAATGTTAATCTGGAAACATTAGCCGATGAAAATCGGGTATTTGCTGGCACCATCAATGGCAATTCCGTGCTGGAAGTAAAAATTCTGAAGACTGCCAAAGACAGTACATTATCCAGACTGGTCGAACTGGTTAAAGAAGCAGAAACACAAAAATCTCCCACCCAACAGTTGACTGATAAATTTGAACGCCTCTTTGTCCCCGCTGTACTTATTCTGGTAACGACATTGCTATTTGCATTCCTGATTGTTGATGAGTCTTTTAAAGACAGTTTTTACCGGGCAATGGCTGTCCTGGTTGCAGCATCCCCCTGTGCGCTGGCTATTTCGACACCCAGTGCTGTACTGGCTGGAGTCGCCCGAGCTGCCAGGCAGGGAGTACTCATCAAGGGAGGACGACCACTGGAAGACCTCGGTTCATTGAATGCGATAGCCTTCGATAAAACAGGCACACTTACAGAAGGCAGACCTGAATTGACCCATGTCCTGCCCTTTGGTGATGTAACAGAAAAGCAACTGCTAAGTGTCAGTGTTGCCGTCGAATCACTGAGTGACCACCCTCTGGCAAGTGCTATTGTTACAGGAGGGAAGACACGACTAGGAGAGAGCAATATCCCATCTGCTGAAAACCTCCAGGCACTAACGGCACGAGGAATCAGAGCCGAACTTTCCGGAACAAACGTACATATTGGTAATCGTCGCCTGTTTGAAGAGCTCACTGGTAAAGCAATTCCTGCAGCCATATTAAAACAGATGAGCCAGTTGGAAGCTAAAGGTCATACAGCCATGATCGTCCAGCAAGACCAAAACTATCTGGGTGTGCTATCGGTGATGGACGTTGCTCGTCCAGAAGCACGTGACACACTCTCCGCACTAAAAAAACTGGGTATAAAGCGCATGATTATGCTCACTGGAGATCATCAAAAAGTAGCCGATGCAGTTGCAAAAACCATTGGCATCACTGATCCTTTAGGCAACCTGCTGCCCGAAGACAAGGTCACAGCAATAGACCGACTGAAAGCAGAAGAAGGGAAAGTAGCCATGGTCGGTGATGGTGTCAATGACGCACCCGCAATGGCAAAAAGCACAGTCGGCATTGCCATGGGCGCAGCAGGATCAGATGTTGCACTGGAAACTGCTGATATTGCATTAATGGCAGACAAACTGGACAACCTGCCATTTGCCATTGGGTTAAGCCGGAAAGCAAAAAGCATTATCAAACAAAACCTGTGGGTTAGCCTGGGGATTGTCGCCATGCTGATTCCAGCCACGCTCACAGGTTGGGCCAATATTGGGGCTGCCGTAGTGATCCACGAAGGCTCTACCTTGCTCGTTGTATTTAATGCACTCCGGTTGCTGCGGTATAAAATTTGATCATCATTATTAGTAACAACATAATCCGTAACTGCTCAGATTGGGCTCTATCTTCTTAAGTATGAGTAAATGCACAAAGATTGTTTGCTATTAAAATCTTCTTTAACTATAGATAAAGGAGGGATATTGTATCAGGATGACTGGGCTACCCACGGATAAACGATTGCGAGCTAGAACCCTATGAACTACCTTATTGCTTTACTGGCCTTTTCTGCGATTATGATCGTATTGTCCACCCTGGCAAGTGTACTGGTTGAAAGCATCCACCGCTTGCTTAACACCCGCTCGCGGGATTTTGACGAAATGCTGACCCAGTTATATACCCATTCGGTGAAGCCGCATTTCAGGAATGCAGGCATTGAACTGGCTGATGAAGCAGAGACGTTTGTCAGAGAAATACGCAAAAATCCAGCTATTTCCAGTCGCAGAAACGGCCTGTTTAACAAGTTTTTTGTCAAGACAGAGTTTGAAAACCTGACCACCAGGCAGTTTGTTGAGCAGCTTGCCCAGTCAGAGGCAGGACAGAAGTTGATGCAGAAGATAGGGGAACAGGAAAGCGAAGTGGCAGCAACCACAATTGCCAGGTTATCTTATGAATTTGAGCGTTATGGGCAAGCGGCAACAGAGTATTTCAAGCGACGTGCTGTATTTCTTTCTATCGTTATTGCATTTGTACTGGCAAGCACACTGAATGTTGATTCACTCAGCCTTTATCAAGCATTGGCAAAAAACACCAAACTGGCGGAGCAGGTTGTCAGCAGTATTGATGTGGAAAAACTGCAAAAAGCTCGCGCTGGTGACCTGACAACGTTTGCAAATGATGACGCCAGCAAAAACGCTATAAACGAGCAATACAATGCTATTCTAAATAACTACCGCAAGGCATCCGCACAACTGGAAGAGCTGGATTTGCCCGTAGGACATGATTTCTTTCCATTTTGCGCCCGCGGCAGCGAATTTGATCCACGCTGCAAGGTAATGAAGCCAGTACAAAAGATCCATCTGCTTCCGGCAGTTGATCCCGCTTTATCCTGGTTAAAAAGCTTTGCCGTGGGAGTCGGCAATATTCTCTCATCAGAAGATGGACTGGTCTGGTTGTTCAGAATTATAATCACCACAGGGCTAATCGGTCTGGGAGCGCCCTTCTGGTATAACACCTACCGTTCCGTAGGTCAGCTCATACCCGGACGACGGCAGCCTGTTTCAGAAAGCACGGCAGAGCGTAATCAGAGTATCGCTGCAAGCAATACCCAAACCAGCCAGCCCGTTATTGTTAGCGTGCAGAGACCGACTGTTACCAGCTCTGGCAGCGAACCAACACCCCTGCAAGATGAACAGCCTGCCGCTGTCAGCACTCGCTCTCTAGCTCCTGCCAGCAAGAAAAAAGCACCAGCAACTCCTCCTGTCGTCACCGCAGTACCCACCAGTGTGCCCATGCAAAAAAAGGTTGCAAAAGGCTTGTTAAAAGAAGACCTGATGAATATTTTCAAAAATACATCTACGCAACGAAGCATAACGACAGATGACTCACAATAATCGGAGAGGCAAACCCTAAGTACAAACCAGACAAGCTTAAAAAACACCCACAAAATGATATATATTTTTCCTGTAAATACAGTATATTCCTGCTACGGATTAACCCGTTTATGCGCAAATAGACTGGTTAGTCTACAACCAACCACCCTCAATAATTAACTGGGGGTTTCTCATAAAGGGCTTAAACAGGAGTAATAACTATGCATTTCTTTCGTCTGGCAACCCTTGCCACTCTATTTTTTGTACTCACCGGCTGCGGAACGACCAGTAACCTGAAACCAGCTGACAATACAGCAGGAGCAAAAAAAGCCATCAGTCTGGCTGGCTACAACAAGGTTATCGTGCTAAACCTCAAGGAAAATAAAGCAAGCAAAGCGTTTAAAGGCGGTGAAACTTTCTCAAACTATGTCGCTGCTGAACTGGAAAATAAAAAAATATTCTCGGTTGTCTCCAGGAAAAAAGACAAAAGCCGCGCTATCGTAATTGATGGCAAAGTCACCAATTATGACAAAGGAAACGTAGTGGCAAAGATGCTGATTGGCTTTACTGCTGGCAATTCCAATTTTGATGCCACTGTCAACATCTCTGATAACCAGACTGGCAAAAAACTGGGAACCATTCTGGTAGACAAAAACTCATGGGCTTTAGGCGGCGCACTCGCTGTTGCACAAACCGTTGAAACACTGATGCAGTCAGCAGCATCCAGTATAGCGGAGGAGCTTGGCAAAGCTAAAAAAGAGAAAGTCGGCAAGGACAAAAAGGTAGCATCACGCCAATAATCTCTTATTTCTATTATTGCCATCCTTGCATAGAAAGCGTAACAGGTTCATTGTGAGCCTCAGCTGCGAAAATACTCTGTACTAGTACAATACGACTAACAATCTGACGGCCTAAAGAGACTGTACAAGCATTCATTCGTAGGGTGTGCCGAGGGACGATGTGCGCCGTAAGCACATGATTAAGGTATGCTTCATCCCTCGGCACACCCTACAATTGCAGCTTTTATGGTCGCCAGATTTATTAGCCTTAATTACTGAATACTGTACTAGTTACGAGGCTTCGCCTCGTAACTCATCAACTGGCTCTGCCTGCGACTACACACAATCAGAAGGCTATTATTGAGTTAGTTATTTGCAAACAGGTGACAAAGCCCCGATTCCTGACTCATTGACCCCTCATGATCAGAAACAATTTGAATATCTACCCGGTATTGGTTACATTAACCCCATGTTTCAACTCACTGCCCGGTTGCTGATTTTCTTTATACTCTTCACACATAGCGCCATTGCTATGGATGTGCATGTTCCGCACGAGCATACCAGCAGCCATGAGCAAGTTTCTGTTCTAGCTCCACAGTCTCTCCAGAATACAAAGCATGACAGTCAGATTTCCCTGTCAATACATGACTGTAACGACTTGGGCGGACATTGCTCTCACAGTTCAGCGCATATCTCTGGCATCACCTATCGTCTTCAGCTACCCGCTTTTAAAGTAGATACCTCGCTCAATGCGTGGATTCACATTGCCCCCTATATTCACACCGAAACACCCCCTCACAGACCTCCCAAAGCCTGACAGGCTGTTCTGAACACCAGAGCTGTTAACCGATACTACTGAATAAGTATTCGTAGAGTGTGCTGACGAAGGAAGCGCACCATGAATCATGTGATTACGGTGCGCCTCCTCCCTCGGCACACCTAATTGAAATACAGCATATAAAGCTTCAGAGCGGCTTCCCAATCCCCCGTTTTTATTTCCTGGATATTTTTCGGCAGCGTGTGTCTTGCATAGACATCTCCTGAAACTATCCAGCCCGATAACACCTGTTCAACAATAAGGTGCGATATGCAAAGCAAATTTCAGCATACTGTCGCGTGCAGTATTTTTATTCTGCTGCAATGGCTAATAATACCCATTAGCCATGCAGCATCAGCGCAGCCAGCTACATTGAGGAATCTGGCACTCTTTTTACAACAACTAC
>JALVFC010000060.1 GCA_027030285.1 Thiotrichaceae bacterium
CAGGGGGTGTATTTATAGCGTCCCTATAATTAATTACTTACCGCCTACGCTGATTGATAGTGCCAGGATTAAGCGTGATTTTATTATTGTGCAGAATCCATGACTTCACTGGACTAAGCGCCAAGAGCTAACTTCCTGGCAGTACTAAAATCTGTTTTGCCACTACCCAGTTTAGGCACTTCATCAACCTGGATATAGTCGGCAGGAATCATTAGTGGATTTGTGCCTATATCAAGCAACTTTTGCTTAATTACTTTATCTTCAGTTTCAGCAGCTATCAGCAGAATAACCTTTTCGCCTTTTTTACTATCAGGGACATTTACGGCGACACATTCCAGTTCAGCATCTCCCAGTGCTTTACGCACCTGTTCTTCAACCGCTGTCAGGCTGACCATTTCACCACCCAGCTTGGCAAAGCGCGAGTAGCGATCCACGATAAACAGGAAACCATCATTATCCAGGTGCCCCTTATCACCCGTTTTGTACCAGCGTTTACCATCTAGCTCGGCAATGGCATCAGCGGTTTTCTCTGGTGCATCGAGATAACCTTTCATCACCTGTGGACCACTGATCAGTATTAGTCCATCTTCTCCGGTAGGTAATTCCTCCAGTGTAGCAGGATCGACAATTCTAAAGCTGGTGCCGGGTAAGGGCATGCCAACACTGCCCGGCACATTGCCCACTTGTACTTTCCAGTAGGATGTGTCCAGCTCGTCGGGTACATTGACAGAAGCAACGGGTGAGGTTTCAGTTGCGCCATAGCCTTCCAGGATGTTTTTGCCAAATTTAATCTTAAACGCTTCTCGAATATCCGGATTCAGCTTTTCCGCACCGGCAATGACCAGGCGCAGGGATTTCAGCATCAGCGGATGCACCCGACGGTTACGCACATACAGGCGGAAAAAAGTGGATGTACCGAAAGTGACCGTGCCTTCGTATTTGGCAATACCCTTGGCGATATTTACCACATCGGTAGGGTCTGGATGACACACAATAGGAATGCCTTCACTCAGTGGCATCAGGGTTGAGGCAAGCAAGCCAAAGGCATGGAATGTTGGCAGGATTGACATTAATACATCATTTTCCCGGGTATTCAGGGTGTCAGCGACTTGTCTGGAGTTGGCGGCAAGATTCTGGTGCGTCAGTTCAATGCCTTTGGGTTCTCCCTCACTACCACTGGAAAACAGGATAGTTGCAGTGTCCTGCATACTCACAGGTTTAAGATACAAAGCCTGCAATAGCCGTGTGGGCAGTAGTATCACGCTGATTAGTGTTGTCAACATGCTGATTTTTGATATGCCTTCCTTTAAATCTTCCAGTTGATACATTTGCATGCCGGGGAAGGTGTCGTCGATATCAATGCCGCGATCCTTGAGTTTTTTTAGAAAGCGTTTTGAGGTATAAATCGTTTGAATATTGGCTTTTTTGACTGCTGCACGCATCGCCTCCTGGCTGGCTGTGTAGTTAATATTAACAACCGTTTTACCCAGACATAGCACTGCCATATTGGTAATGGCACCCCCTGTTGCCGTGGGTAACAATAAGCCAATATTTTGTTCGGGACTTAATTTATGAATAAGGCGTGAGAAACGAAAGACTGCCGTAATAAACTTGTGGTTGCTCAGTGGCTCACCTTTGACATCGGTACTTGCCATACGAAATCCCATACGCTTTGCCACTTGCAGCCATTGCACAGGAATGGGTGGCAGATCTTCGGTATAGGTTTGCCAGGAAGTGACTGACAGATCAAAGACACGGCGTTTTAAGGTATCAGCTTCGGTGTTTTCCGGTAAGGTATTGCCAAAGGCAACAATAATATCGCGCTTGAAACCAGACTGGCGGTTTTCCTTTAAAAAGCCACTGGAGCGAGAGAATCGACTGCCCCACAAACCATGTAGATAAAACGGAACAATGACCGCGCCAGAGTCCTTAATGGCTTTTTCATAGCCACGCTTAAAGGTAGAAAGTTGCCCAGTGCGACTGATCGTGCCTTCAGGAAACAGACATACTGCCTTGCCTTTGCGCAGCAACTCATTAATAGTTTGAATAGAAGAGGCGCTATTGCCTGATGAAATCGGCACTACACCAAACATCTTAAAAAACCAGCTCAGATACCAGCGCTCGTAATACCCCCTTTCCATGACAAAATGAATAGAGCGTGGTGCCGCAATTTGTACCAGTGCCCAGTCTACCCAGCTGATGTGATTACCGAGTAGCATCACACCACCGGATGCCGGAATGTTCTCAAAACCCAACACATGAATATTGTAACGCGCACGAAACAGACGGCTGATAACAAAACGCAGCAAGGATTGTGGCAGCATGGCGATGGTGTAAATAGCCCCACCAATAACAATCAGCGACATCAGGAAAAACAGGCTAATACTATTAATCCCTCGTGATGCCAAAAAGGCGGTAAGCACCAGAAATGCCAACATCACGATATTGTGGATAAAATTAAAAGCGGCGATAACGCGCCCTAGCTGGTTTTCTTTGGCGTGATACTGCATATAAGCATTAAGTGGCACTACAAAAAAACCGCCCATAATACCCAGGAAGATAAAGTTCGCTGCTTGCAACCAGGGAGAATTAAATACGGTAATCATGCTTATAGCGATAGCCAGCCCGGCAGCCCCCACAGGTATCAGACCACTTTCGATATGGTTACGCGAAATACGTCCCGCCCACACAGAACCAATCATAATGCCAATACCCGTACAGGCTAGCAGCCCTTGCAACAAGTCAACACGCTGAATATCCAGATATTCTTTGGCGTAAGCGGGGTAGGCAGCCAGCACAACCTGTGCCACTGCCCAAAAGATTGACAAGCCAATAATCGACAACCAGATAAAGCGATTATTTTTAACTACGGAAAGTACCGAGCGTTGGGTTTTCCCCGTGCGGTATTTTTTCCAGTCAAAAGCCATTTCCCTGTCAGTATGTGTTTTTTGGGGCAGTCGATAGGCAAAGAAAAGCTCTAGGGAAGTCAGTCCTACCAGCACCCAGCCCAGTGGCGCAACGGTTTTCAGTAATTCTGTTTTATTACTGATACCACCTTCGGGTAGCAGTGTCTCGAAGAGAATCGAAAAGAAAAATGTGCCCAGCAGAATAGAAATCATGGTAATAGCCTGTACCATGCCATTTCCTTCAGCGAGGTGTTTCTCACCGACAATTTCGCGAATAAAGCCATATTTTGAAGGTGAGTAAATTGCACTTTGTAAAGCCAGCAAAAAGGTCAGTGAAAAACTGAGCCAGAACAGACCAAGATAGTAACTGGTCGTGATCATCAGGGTAATCAGTAATGCTGCCCAGGCACTAATACGCATCACTTTGTTTTTTGGGTATTTGTCCGAGATATAGCCGGAAGGGGTGAAAAGTAAAATAAACGGCAATAAAATCAGGGTATTGACTATGGCAGTCAGGACAATTTGATGCTGCCCGTCATAGATCTTGAAAATAGTGTTCTGAATAATAATCTTGTGCCCAAGATCAACAAATGCATTAAGGAAGAGAACACTCAGGAAAACGGCAAAGCCGGTAATACGAAAAAGGCTATGTTGCATGGGCAGGCTCGAGCGGTTAAAGTTAGACAGGCGATTCAAAAGGCTCACTTTAAGCAGAATAGCCCTGACTCAGTATAGTACAAATTATACAAATGCCTGCAAGATGAGCTGACGGACAAGCAATAGATTATTTTGTCTCTTCAGTAATATCGGTATTTTCAGAATAGGGCAGCTTGACATGCCCAAAGCGTACAACTAATACAGCAAGCGTCAGTAGAACAATAGTGATACCGATTTCAAGCAATTGCCAATGCGCGAAGGATTTAGAATCAAGGATGATATATCGCGCAAGTGCAACAATAGCGATATAAATGGGAAAACGAATAGGCAGGCGATGTTGCACATAGTAAATTTTAACCATGGCAATAATCTCAAGATAGATAAACAGCAGTAGCAGATCCTTCAAATCAACCTTCATTTTGTCAATCATGGTAACAACTTCCTGACCGACAGAAATAATAGTAGCAATGACTATTATCAATAGCCCAAGCTGTTCAATGTAATGAAGTGAGTTATTGACGGTTTTATTTTTGTTCATTGATATCCCCGTTGACTTATCCTTAATCCACGACTCAATATTTTAGTCAGCCACAGGTTAAGAACGATATAAATTGACTAAAGTCTATACGATTTGCCCAGCTTATAAAACTCCAGTCAAATTTAATCTGATATCCCTAAAAAATCGGCATGTGAGCACTAATGTTACAATTTTTCCAACACAGGTGATTCATCTTATTGGCGTATTGCCAACAACCGGATCATTAATATCCAGCTTTACCATGCACTCATAATCCGATGCGTGGTGCCTCTCCCTTTCCTCATTAGACCTGAAGAAAGGGAGAAGTCGTTGCCTGCGTTCATCCCGCTTGGTCAGTGGGGAAAGTGTCTGGCTCAGCGGTCTACGACTGGAGAGCGGAGAATTGCTGATTCTCGCGGCCAACCAGCCCGTTTCCAAGCCTTTTGAGGTATACGCACGGCGTTGGGAAATTGAGTGCCTGTTTCAATGTTTGAAAGGGAGGGGATTCAACTTGGAAGCTACCCGTATCACTAAGTACCAGCGCATCAAGAAAGTCATGGCTTTGCTTGCGATTGCTTTGTGTTGGGCGCACAAGGCGGGTGAGTGGGAGCATACGCAAAAGCCGTTAAAAACCAAAAAACATGGACGCTTGGAAAAAAGCTATTTCCGCTACGGACCAGATTATACCTCACCAATGCCTTGTTGCATGGCACACAGGACACCATCAGCGTGCTAAGGTTGCTGGTCTTGTTTGTTTTTCCGCCAAGACACCCTTTCTGCTACTCTGGAAGGTGGAAAGAATCTCACAAGGATACAATGTTATGCTTAAAATTGTCGTGTACAGAGCTAGTTGATGTATATCTTCTTCAGTTATTTCAAGGGGAAGATGTCCAAGTAACAGCACCATATTTTAGTCTCCTAGCTAGCTCTCAGGTA
>JALVFC010000061.1 GCA_027030285.1 Thiotrichaceae bacterium
GACCAGGACCAAACTCCCCGAGGTCACCGCCTTGCGCTTTGGAAGGGCAACTGGAGTGCTGCTGAGCTAATGCGGCAAAATCCGCTCCTGATTCGATCTGTTTTTTCAATTCGTTACATTGTTCTTCAGTAGAAACCAGAATATGTCTGGCTGTTGCTCTGCTCATATTTATATCCTTAAATATTTTTGGTGTGCATGTATTTACCCCGCTTGATGGGGAGGATTGGAAGAGGGAGGATGTCAGCTTGATTAATTATGCCCACTAATCTTGGCATGCAAAGGTTTGGTTGCTTCAAATGTATCCAACTGTTCCTGGGTGGCAGGTGTCTGATATTTTTCTTTCCATTCACTATAAGGCATACCGTAAACTACCTCACAGGCTTCTTCATAACTCATCTCTTCCCCAAGATCCTTGGAGGCTTGCAAATACCATTTTGCAAGACAGTTACGGCAAAACCCGGCAAGATTCATCAGGTCAATATTTTGCACATCGGTACGTTGTTGGAGATGTTCCACCAGACCACGAAAGGCAGCAGCCTGCATTTTTATTTCAGTGTCTTTATTCATAAGTGTGTCGTTATCGTTCTATTGTAAAAAAGTAACTACTTCAGTGGTACGCAAGGTGCTAAGTTATTGATTATTATGTCTTTGGCAGCAGGGATGTATTCGCATCGTCCTGATAATCAATAACTTACCGCTTCCGTTGTTTATCACGCTGCGTAGTTACATAAAAAGAATGTGTCGGATAGTAGCAAAAAGGTTGCTCTGTCGCACGGTATTAACCTGATATTAATCATCCAGCAGGCTTTGCAACTCGGATAAGTACGCACTTGCCGTTGCCTGACGCTCTTCTTCACTTACTACCACCTGGTCTTCCCACTCAATATGCTCGGCGGGTAGCTCATTTAAAAAACGGCTGGGTTCACAGTCAATTTTTTCACCAAAACGATCCCTTTTTTTAGCATAACTGATATACAGACGTTGTTTGGCGCGGGTAATACCCACATAAGCCAGTCGTCGTTCTTCTTCAATACCATCTTCATCCTGGCTATTTTGATGTGGCAGCATATCTTCTTCCACCCCAATCAGAAATACATAGGGAAATTCCAGTCCTTTTGCGCTATGCAGAGTCATGAGAGTGACGGCATCTATTTCCTCAGTTTCCTCATTGCGCTCCAGCATGTCGATAAGTGACATGTGCGCGATAATATCCGACAGGTCTTCCTTACCTTCACCGTCGTCATAAAGCTTCCGTACCCAGTCAACAATTTCCATAATATTGCTTATTCGTGCATCAGCCGCTTTAGCATTCTTGCATGAGTTACGCAGCCAGTCTTCATAGCCGGTATCGGTGATAATTCGCATCACCGTTTTATGTGGTGCAATATCAATACTTTGCCGCGAGAGCTCGGCAATCCAGTCAGAAAAATACTCAAGCCGTTGACGTATTTTGGAAGATATACTGTCCCTGAATCCAATTTCAGTACAGGCAGTTAACAGGCTCACATGGCGAGTATTTGCGTACTGCCCCAGCTTCTCCAGTGTTGAAATACCAATGGATCTTTTGGGAGTGTTAACGATTCGCAGGAAAGCGGCATCATCATCAGGATTGCTGATCAGACGCATATAAGCGAGGATATCCTTGACTTCAGCGCGTTCAAAAAACGATGTTCCGCCCGTGATTTTGTACATAATATGATTCTGTCGCAGATAACGCTCCAGAATCCGGCTTTGATGATTGCTACGATACAGAATGGCAAAGTCTTTCCACTTCGCCCGCTCCTTAAAGTGAATCTTCATCATCTGGCTGATGACTTGTTCACACTCATGTTCCACCGTTCGGCAGGGCATAATACGGATTCTTTCACCTTCACCCAATGCGCTCCACAACTGCTTGTCATACAAATGCGGATTATTGGCAATCAGGTGATTGGCGGTTTTTAAAATACGCTCGGTGGAACGATAGTTCTGTTCCAGCTTGATCACTTTCAGCGTGGGAAAATCTTCCCGTAACTGATTCATATTCTCCGGTTTGGCACCGCGCCAGGCATAAATCGACTGGTCATCATCACCCACTACAGTCAAACCGCCATCAACACCCGTGAGCATCTTAACCAGCTCATACTGACAGGCATTGGTATCCTGATACTCATCTACCAGCAAATAGCGTACCCGGTTTTGCCACTTCTCTAGAATATCCGCATGTTGCCGAAATAGCAGTACTGGCAGCATAATCAGGTCATCAAAATCCAGCGCATTATAAGCTTTTAACTGCCGCTGATAGCGTTCATACAGTTTGGCAGCGCGTAATTCCCGTGGTGTCGTGCTAATCTCATACGCCCGTTGAGGAGTCACCAAATCATTTTTCCAGCGAGATATTAACCAGCGAGGATCATCATCATTATTTTCATCCTCAGTATCTAGCTCAGTTTCCTTGTGTGCCAACTCTTTTAAAACCGTTGCCACATCCTGAGCATCAAAAATGGAAAACCCTGCTTTATAGCCTAGCGTTTTCAATTCATAACGGATAATTTTCAGCCCCAGCGTATGAAAGGTAGAAACCGTCAACCCCTTTGCCTCATCTTTGGATAGCAGACTAGCGACACGCGCTTTCATTTCCCGAGCAGCCTTATTGGTAAACGTAATTGCTGTCACCTGATACGGCTGAAAACCCGCCTGTCGAATCAGCCACTGAATCTTGGTTGTAATCACGCGCGTCTTGCCACTGCCTGCGCCAGCCAGCACCAGCAGAGGAGAGCCGATATGCTCGACCGCTTGTTGTTGTTGAGGATTAAGTTCTTGCATCGTTTGATGGTTGAAACCGGGTTAAAATCGGGCTGCATATAATGCGTTTTCAGCGCTACTGTGTCTATAGCAGGTCGTGAATAAATACAATATCTTCACGCGGATTGATTAGCGGGCAAATTCGCCCTGAGATCGAACGACATAAAAATAATCTGGGTAGTACTGGTCAATCTGAATAGTTCCTTTTTTGTAGAAGACAAATACGCTACATTACATAATACAATATCAGCTCATATATCTAGCAGGGACGTACAATGACATGCGAGCAAGCAGGAATACGATCCATGATTATTGATAAAACAACTGGGCTACTTGAAGCGGCTCGTTTTATTCCTTCTCCCAATTTTGATGAACGTCCGGATGGTGAGTTGTCACTGATTGTGCTGCATAATATTAGCTTGCCGCCGGGGGAGTTCGGCGGGGAGTACATTACGCAGTTATTTACTAATACGCTTGATCCTGATGCACATGCATTTTTCAAGGAAATTCATAAATTGCGCGTTTCCAGTCATTTGTTGATTAACCGTGAGGGTGAGGTGATTCAGTACGTGCCTTTTCATAAGCGTGCCTGGCATGCAGGGGTGTCGGAGTATCTGGGGCGTTCGGTGTGTAATGATTTTTCTGTGGGGATAGAGCTCGAGGGGACGGATGATTGTGCGTTTACCGAATGGCAATACCAGTCACTGGTGGCTGTATTGCAGGCACTGGTTGATGCTTATGAGGGACTAAGTATGCAGCATATTACCGGGCACGAGCATATAGCGCCGGGGCGCAAGACCGACCCGGGACCATGTTTTGACTGGGAAAGATTGGGGCGTGTGTGCCAGGCCAGTTTGCCTGCTGATGC
>JALVFC010000062.1 GCA_027030285.1 Thiotrichaceae bacterium
TGAAGTTCCTCCTTAATAGGTTTAATGGTAATGTGCAATTAGCTGCAGCTGCCTATAATGCTGGTGAAGGAGCAGTGGATAAATACAATGGAATTCCACCTTACAAGCAAACACAAGCCTATGTGAGGAAGGTCTTGAATGCATATCGCAAACTAGCTGCATCATCAACGCAACAAATAGCAGCCAAGCCAGTAGCTGTGCCTCGGTCACGTGAATGGTATAGAGCCCGTTTTGAGCGCAACCGTCTAACTAAGGAATTAAATCTAAGCACCAGAGAGATTCGACATATAAACGAGTTACTAGGAACGGATAAAGATAACTCTGTAGTATTGTCGTTTAAACAGTTTCTATAGTACTACTCAACCGACTCGTGTTGTCCAATCAGCACTGTCTACATGGACCGGGAGTCAGTCAGACTTGACCGCGCTTCCTCCACATTGACTCCATATTGAACTCGGACAACACGAGCACAGCTTGAGTAGCAAGGCTTCAAATCAGCGCACTACCCCTCAGCTTGCTGTTTAGCAACTTCTTCGTGAACCTTGACCATATCCACCTCTCGCACCTTACCTATCACGTCCTCTAACTGAGGCTCACTAAGCATGCCTGCCTGAGAAAATAAAACAACTTGCTCACGAAAAATCATCAAGGTGGGGATAGAACGAATCTGAAAATGTGCGCTGATGGCCTGCTGTTCCTCAGTATTTATTTTTCCAAAGACAATATCTTCATGCTTTTCTGACACTGCCTCATACACTGGTGCGAATGATTTACAGGGACCACACCATTCGGCCCAAAAGTCGATAATAACGATATCGTTGTTATTAATTGTTTCTTCAAAAGTTTCTTCAGTAATGTTGACAGTTGCCACAGTGCGCTCCTTCTATTGATTTAAGGCAGAAAATATCGGTTTTTAAAAGGAATAACAAGGAAAAGTTTAATTAGTCCCGTATCGACATAGCGTAGCGGCAAGCTTTACCCCCCTTTTTAGTCGTCATTTACTCCCCTCTTTTTCACCCCATACGGGTAGTAATTGATGCTTGATCTGCAAATGATCCAGTACACGCGCCACCATAAAATCCACCAGGTCACTCACCTTTTGCGGATAATGATAAAAGCCAGGATTTGCAGGCATAATGACCGCCCCCATGCGAGTTAATGTCAACATATTTTGCAGGTGGATTTCAGAAAACGGCGTCTCCCGCACAACCAGTATGAGTTTTTTCCGTTCTTTCAGGGCAACATCAGCGGCACGCTCCAGCAAGTTCTTGCTACTTCCACAGGCAATAGTCGATAGTGTTCCCGTGGTACAGGGACACACAACCGTGGCATCAGCCACACCCGAGCCACTGGCAATGGGTGCCATCCACTGTTCTCTTTCAAACACACTCAGTTGGCCTTCGGCTGCCTTATATTTTTCAGCAAAAAAGGCTTGTATATCACTCGCTCTGGATGGCAAATGAAGTGCCGTTTCCATATTGATTACAACTTGTGCGGGACGTGAGATTAGCAGATAGACCTTTACACCAGCCCTGATTAACTCCTCCAGCAAGCGCAGACCATAATCTGCCCCTGATGCTCCGGTGATAATCAGGGTAACTGTTTTCACCTTCGCTGCTCCAGAGCACCGAGCATTTTTTCATGGATACCTGCAAAGCCACCATTGCTCATAATGAGGATATTTTCCGCCTGTTTATCCTCACTAACTTTATGGATAATTTTCTCAATATCATTAAACAGACTCGCTTTTTCACCCAATGAGGCGATCACATCAGCCATTTCCCAGTCTACACCAGCTGGCTGGAACAATATCACCTCATCAGCCTCAGCCAGGGAAGCTGCCAGACTATCCTTATGTATCCCCATACGCATAGTGTTGGAACGAGGCTCCAGAATGGCTGTAATTTTTTGCTTGCCTACTTTTTTTCTAAGACCATCCAGTGTTGTGGCAATAGCCGTAGGATGATGCGCAAAATCATCATAAACCTGTACATTCCCTACTGCGCCACGCAACTGCATACGCCGTTTTACGCCCTTAAACTCACCCAGTGCAGCAATCGCATGGTTTACTGGCACTCCTGCATGACGGGCTGCTGCAATCGCAGCCAGGGCATTAGCGACGTTATGCTCACCAATACTTTGCCACTTCACCACACCCTGCTCTGCACCGTGCAGAAAAACCTTAAACTGGCTACCATCTTCCACCAGATACTCAACTGACCAGCCAGAATCACCCTGCGTAGCAGAAAACTTCTCTACGGGTGTCCAGACTCCCATCTGCAAGACATCATCCAGCGCCGCAGCCTGCCCATTGGAAACCACCAAGCCTTCACCTGGCACCATCCGTAGCAAATGATGAAACTGTATTTTAATGGCATGCAGATCAGGAAATATATCGGCATGATCAAATTCCAGATTATTCAGAATAACCGTGCGAGGGTGGTAATGCACGAACTTGGAGCGTTTATCGAAGAAAGCCGTATCGTATTCGTCCGCTTCAACCACAAAGAAGGGAGATTCCCCGGAGCGCGCCGATACACCAAAATTCTCTGGAACACCACCAATTAAAAAACCGGGTTTTAAACCGGCATATTCCAGAATCCATGCGAGCATGCTGGCAGTTGTAGTCTTGCCATGAGTGCCTGCTACCGCAAGCACCCATTTATCATGCAGAATATTTTCATATAACCATTGGGGCCCTGACGTGTAGGAAAGATTTTCATTCAGCACATGCTCAACAACATCCATCCCTCTGCGCATAACATTTCCTACCACAATGGTATCAGTATTTGCAGGTATATCTTCTGCGGACATACCTTGCTGAATCTCCACTCCCTGCTCTGCCAGCATGGTACTCATCGGTGGGTAGACATTGTTATCCGAACCACTGATTTCGATTCCTGCTTCTCTGGCAAGCAGGGCGATGCCGCCCATAAACGTGCCGCATATTCCCAGGATATGTGTTGTCATTGAAACTGTTACTCTGTGTTTGACAAATTCATTCCCGCGCATAGGCAAGGAATGCAGAAAAGGCAAGTATTACGCAATTATGAATATATTGGAATAGCCACGGCATCAGCCCTGATGTGTTCTCACCACATCTTCCATAGGAAGGGGGCGTGAAATGCCGTACCCTTGACCATAATCCACGCCGATTTCATTAAGAATACGGATAATTTCATCGTTTTCGACATATTCGGCAATCACTTCCAGCCCCATTACATGGCCAACCTGATTGATAGAGCGCACCATTTCCTGAGATACCGGATCCGTTTCCAGATCCTTGACAAAAATACCATCAATTTTCAGGTAATCAACGGGCAGATCCCGCAAGTAACCATAAGAACTAACACCTGTGCCAAAATCATCCAGAGAGAAGCTACAGCCCAGATCCTTCAGACTTTGAATAAACTTCATCGCCAGATCAATATTATTCATTGCCACAGATTCAGTCACTTCAAAGCAGATCATATGCGGATTAACACCAGAAGACTGGATTTCTCTAAGAACAAAGTCCAGGAATTGTGGCTCGTTAATACTCTGCCAGGACAAGTTGATTGAAAAGACAGGAAGCGGTTTTTTCTGGGTAATTTTCTTCAAATTGCGCAGTGCTTCGCTGACCACCCACTTGTCAATATCCATCATCATACCCTGCTGCTCGGCAGAAGGTAAAAACTCATCAGGTGGGACTTGCTTACCGTTCTCATCAAACAATCTGATGAGGGTTTCATAATGAAAAAACGGGATCGACTCCTTATCTACAGCCAGCGGATGAATAGGCTGGGAGAACAGGCGGAACATATTATTCGTGATTGCATTACGAATACGCCTGACCCAGGTAATATCACCCTTTCTGGCGACCACATCATCATCAGTTGGATGAAAAATAAAAGTACGATTCCCTCCTTTTTCTCTGGCGATACGACTTGCAATATCGGCATCAGACAAAATCTGGCTAGCACTGGTACACGTCTTTTTATTGACAAGTAAGATACCGATACTTGCGCTTACCTGGTATTTATTGCCCTGCCAGGCAAACTGATAATCAGCAATGCGCTTACGTATTTCTTTAATCAGCTCCAACGCCGGGCCAGGCTCTTTTTCACGATACAGAATCGCAAAATCGTCATTGCTGACACGAGCCACCACATCCCTGCTGGATTTAACATATTCTCGCAAGATTTCAGATATTTTCGTGATCAGCGCATCACCAGCGGTATGCCCGGCAGAATCAGTTACATTCTTTATTTTATCAATAGAGATATAGCAAAAAACATGCGTCGCCGAGTGTTTTCGGACATCAGACAAAGCGTGTTTTAAGGTTATTTCAACAGATTTACGATTCGGCAGACGCGTGGAAGCATCGTAGTTATCCAGGTAATTTAATTTTGATTCCAGGATCTTTTTCTCGCTGGTATCCTGAATAACGAGAGCATAGCTTAGCCTGTCAGGGTGATTATCAAGGAAATTGACGGGTGAAATCTGAATATTGGTTGACAGCTCCTGATACTGTGACACGACTAGCAAATAATCCTCAGCAAAGGGGGCTTGTACACCAGCCAACATATTCTCAACAGGGCGTTGTGTTTTACTGTCCAGTAGTGAATACAGGCTGAAAAAGTTTTTTCCCAGCACGCTGCGCTGCTTGCACTTAAGAAGGTTTTCTGCATTCTGGTTAAGAAACTGAATGGTACCTCTACCATCCACTAACACCACCGCATCACGCACGACACTCAGTGCCCTTTGCATACACAGTGTGAACTGTTCAGAATTAGCACTAGCACCAATATTTTTTATAGAGTCAAGCAGCGACAAAACAACTTTCCTTAAAATTTTATAATTATTATGTATTTACTTCACCAGATAAAGATAACAGACCAAGCAAGAGCATTTAGAGGTTGTGCCAGTATTCTGGGGTGAAATAAAAATGAGGAAAATTCTCCAGATTTTTCTCCAAACTCTG
>JALVFC010000063.1 GCA_027030285.1 Thiotrichaceae bacterium
ATATAGTAGAATATTTAAAAGCTCTAAAAAAAGACAGGTTTGTCCGTGATTTAATTTTAGGGTTTCTTTCAGGCAAAACTGAACTTTCCGCGTCTTTTCTGTCTATTACGATATCTGAGACGTGAATTGGTTTTTGCCCAGGTTCTCACAACACAGGAGAAGAGCCCATATGGGCACTAGCCAAACAGATCTGGAACTGGTTAAACGCGTACAGGCAGGTGAAAAGAATGCTTTTGATGTGCTGGTGCTGAAATATCAGCAGAAGGTCGTTAACCTGGTGATGCGATATGTTCGGGATCCGCATACTGCGATGGATATTTCTCAGGAGGCCTTTATCAAAGCGTATAAGGGTTTACAGAATTTCCGTGGCGATAGTGCGTTTTATACCTGGTTATATCGAATTGCGATAAATACGGCAAAAAACCACCTGGTCACCATGAGTCGGCGCATGCCTGCCAATGATATTGATGCGCAGGAAGCAGAGCAATATGATGGTGCAGATGCCCTGCGTGATGGCGGTAACCCTGAAACTGAGATGCAGAAGGATGAAGTCCATCGGGCAATTATTTCGGCGATAGAAAGTTTACCTGATGATTTGCGCACAGCTATTTCTTTACGAGAAATAGAAGGCTTGAGTTATGAGGAAATTTCTCAGGCAATGGATTGTCCAATTGGTACGGTTCGCTCCAGAATTTTCCGTGCCAGAGAGTCCATAGAGTCCAAAATAGGACCGCTACTTTGAGATTTGTATGAACCAGATAATACAGGTCAAACAGTAGATAATGATAGATAAAGATAAAAGTGTGCCAACAGGCGATTAATACAAAAGAAGATGTAGATATGAGCAACACTACCAAACATACCACCCAAACAGAATATTTGTCTGCGCTGCTAGATGATGAGGCGGGGGCTTTTGAAAAAAGGCGCTTGCTGGATGATGTGCAGCAAGACCAAAAGTTGCAACAGAAAGTAGCAACTTATTCATTAATTGGTGAAGCCATGCGAAATGAACATGCGAGCGTTACCGTTCGTGCTAACTTTCTGACAGGCATCCATGATCAGTTGGCAACAGAGCCTGCCTATAATAAAGTTCATATCAAGCCGGCAGCAAATCAGCCATCCTGGTTCAAGCCTGTTACAGGCATGGCACTAGCTGCCAGCCTGGCAGCGATTATTGTGGTAGGTGTGACTACAAATCAAAGCCCCCAGAAATGGCAGGCCAGTCAACAAGGAGCGCAGGTGCTTGCCTTGCAAGCAACTCAGAGCAATGAGAATAACAGTGTCGGAGCAGACCTAACTGCCAAAAAGACTGAGCCACTTTCGCTCGCAACATCAGAGCCTCAATATGCAGTACCTAATGCAGCATGGCGAAAACGGCTAAAATCCTATGTGAATAGCCATGTCAAATATGCCTCAACTTCAGCAATTATGCCTTCTGTACGAGCGGTTAGTTATGCAGCTAACTTCTAGGGTTTTATCGTCTATTGTGGTTGCTTTGAGCATGATGGGTTTGAGTGCTCAGCTTTTTGCCAATGATGCAGTGATCTTGTTAAACCAGATGAATGATGCGCTACATACATTAGAGTATCAGGGAAAACTGGTTTATCTGAAAGATGGAGAAGCGTATAACCTGTCGATAAAACATGTCATTGAAAATGGTGCGGAAAAAGAAATAGTGACATTGCTTGATGAAAATAGTGATGATTACGTAAGGGAGTCAAGCGCCTTTTCATTATCAGCCTTACCCAAAATCACACCACAAATGCAACAAGTCTATTCCTTTGATATAGGCGGCATGGGTAAAGTTGCTGGCAGACCTTGCCGGATCGTTTTGGCTCGACCTAAGGACCGCAAGCGGTATTTGCAGAAATACTGTATTGACCTGGATCGTAGCGTGGTACTGAAGTATTCATTGATCAATCAACATCATCAGCCGGTAGAACGGTTTATGTTTACTGATTTTGAGGTTATTTCAACACCTGATGAGGATTTGGAAGAGAGCCAGCTACAGCATAGTGTTACTGCTCTGGCGGGGACTCCTCATGAACTGGCAAATAGAATACAGACTGGTTCTGCTTTGCAAGAGAGCGCATCCGGGGCTGATATTTTACCGCTAACAGATATGGATGCTGTTGTGTCAAATGGTGCTGGTAACGCAAATCGCGCAAGTGCTGATACGGGTTTTGTACGACAGCCTCAGAAAGCTGAAGTTGGTGGTGTGTCTGTGCAACATACCGAATGGTTTTTTGATCCATTACCCGCGGGTTTTAGAATTGTCTCATCAGACAAAGTGAAAAGCTCATCTGGTGAGGATGATCAAATAGTAATCAGCGACGGTTTAAGTTCCGTGTCGGTATTCTTTAGCACAAATAATCAGCCAGCAAAGGCTTATAAGCCCATCAGGTCTGGCGCACTAAATATTCTTACTCGTAACTATCAGGGTTATACGGTGACGCTAGTGGGGGAAGTGCCTGAATCTACCTTGCAGGATATTTATGAAGGTATCAAGCGCAAGCGTGTAACAATTGACAAGCAATAGGAATACCTTTTATTAACAATAGAATATAACTTTCACCTCATAACTATTTTAAAAATGACCCTTAAGTTAAGCAAGAATTAAGTCAAAATACTTAAACTATGGATATAGGTGTTCATATTGATGCTGGTGTAACATTGCAATAACTGGAAGTGTTGTTTTCCAAAAGGCTATCATGTGGACGATTAATTATGAATACAGAGACTAATAACAAAAAGAAAGGGTCGGATACAATGATTGAAAAAGTTGCAATTGTTAAGCGTGTAAGTCATGGATATGCTGATGTGTTATCAGAAGGTGGCTCTGTCTGCTCAGCATGTTCATCAAACTCAGAATGTGCATCATCATTTTCCATATTCAGTTTGCTGTTTAACAGAAAACCTGACCAGCAAAGTATTAGAGTTTATAATCCTGTCTATGCAAAACCTGGCGACAAAGTTGTTGTGGGTATCAAACCAAATACGCTTCTGAAAGGTTCTATATTGGCATACATGGCTCCTTTATTGATGTTACTGGTTTCCGCTGTTCTCGGCAATGAGTTATTTTCACTGCTTGGTATGAACCCGGAAATTGGAAGTATATTGCTTGGCATATCTGGTTTGTTTGCAGGCTTTAAGCTGGTTGCTCTGTGGATGCAACGTGCGTTATCTTCGGCTGAGTATGAAGCAGTGATTCTTCGTGTTGTTGAGCCACCACAAACACAAACTGTCTCTTTTTCCCTCTCTACGTAAATTTTATTTAATTTATTGAGGCTTGGTTTTTGAAAATATGGCAGCACCTATAGAGGCAGTTTTGTGTTCTTAATTAATAAAAGACTATCGCAAATCAAGAGCAGGTTTGGTTTTGCGTTACCTTCTAAAAAATAGTGGATTCATCTATGACTAAACGGTTTCCCCTGGTAGCTTTTTCCCTGTTATTTTTCTTTTTATTTTTGCTCTCCCCGGCTTTTGCTGTAGAGCTTCCTAACTTTACTGAGTTAGTGAAAAAGTATAGCCCTGCTGTTGTTAATATAAGTACAACGATGAAGTCAACATCGAAAAAGCCCTTTCATTCTTTTTCATTGCCTAAGGACAGAAGCAATGAATTTAATGATTTATTTCGTCATTTCTTTGATGATGAGGGACCAGAGAACAGGGATAGCAGTTCCCTGGGGTCGGGTTTTATTCTAAGCTCTGATGGTTATATTTTAACGAACCATCATGTGATTTCAGGGGCTGATGAGATAATAGTTAAGCTTAGTGATAGACGTGAGCTGGTTGCAAAACTGGTTGGTAGCGATGTGCGTAGTGATATAGCCCTGTTAAAGGTTGATGCTGACAATTTACCGGTGCTAAAAACGGCTGAGCCAAATCAGTTACAAGTGGGTGAATGGGTGGTTGCTATAGGTTCACCTTTTGGTTTTGACCACAGTGTCACAGCGGGCATTGTAAGTGCTAAGGAAAGAAGTCTGCCAAGTGAAAACTATGTTCCTTTTATCCAGACTGATGTAGCAATCAATCCTGGTAATTCAGGTGGCCCACTATTTAATTTGAAAGGTGAAGTCGTTGGCGTAAATTCACAGATCTACAGCCGTACAGGTGGCTTTATGGGGCTGTCTTTTGCTATTCCCATTGGTGTTGCCATGGATGTGGTAGAGCAGTTGAAAACAAAAGGTAGAGTGAGTCGCGGCTGGTTGGGTGTGATTATTCAGGAAGTGACTCGTGATCTGGCCAAATCCTTTAAGATGAAAGAGATTAAGGGAGCGTTGGTTGCTCAGGGACTAGATAAAAGTTCTGCCAAGGGAATTTTACAGGGTGGTGATGTCATTATCGAGTTTGATGGTAAGCCAGTGGATACAGTGGCTGCCTTGCCTGTTATCGTGGGGCAGACAAAAGTAGGGAAAGAGGTTGATGTAAAGGTGTTGCGTAGTGGTAAAGAGCAAACCCTGAAGCTGACTATTGCCGAACTGCCGGAAGATTTGGATAAGGCCATTGCCAAAAAGGAAGAAAAAAAGAAAAAGCCTGAGGATGAAAAAATTGCTCTGGGTATGATTATTCAGGATCTTGATGATGCTGTGCGCAAGGCATTAAATATTAGTTCCGGCGTATTGGTACATAAGGTAAAACCGGGACCAGCTGCGGATGCGGGCATTATTGCGGGTGATGTCATCAGTATGGTGTCGGGTAAACCTGTAGAAAACACGCAGCAATTTATCGAACTGGCGAAAACTTTCAAAAAGGGCGATGTGATACCAGTGCTGGTTAAGCGCGAAGGGGCTGCCCGTTTTGTGGCATTAAAAATCGAATAAGTTTGCTACGTGAATCCAGCACTGATTGTATATACCCGTGAAGGCTGTCATTTGTGTGAAGAAATGGCAGCTTCTTTGTTGG
>JALVFC010000064.1 GCA_027030285.1 Thiotrichaceae bacterium
GGGATAGTTCGGCATTATAGACTCTGGAACCACACTTCTTGGTGCATTCAAATGCTGTACATGCCAGGCACTTGAATATTTGCCACCTACGCGCGCCAGATCAGGACCGGTACGTTTGGAGCCCCACTGAAATGGGTGATCGTATTGTGATTCCGCTGCCAAAGAGTAGTGACCATAGCGCAGAGCCTCATCTCTAAATGGACGAATCATTTGTGAGTGACAATTATAGCAACCTTCACGGGTGTAGATATCACGCCCAAGTTGCTCCAGCGGGGTGTAAGGACGCACAGCATCCTTACCATCCGCTGTTTTCACATCTTCAACCGTACCTTCTATATGAAATAGCGGTACAATCTCAACCAGCCCACCAATACTGATGGCAGCCAATGTCAGGATAATCAGCAGCGCCGCATTGGTTTCGATACTTTCATGTTTCATCATAGCTCGTTACTCCTTATGCAATTGCTGCTGCTGTTGCTGATTCAGTATCTTCCTGACCTGCTGTAATGGTCTTGTAGATATTAAATGTCATCAGCAAAATACCTGATACAAAGAACATGCCGGCAACCGCACGAGCAACCAGTGGGCCGTGCATAAAGACGACTGTCTCAATGAAGCTGTACTTCAAGTTACCGTACTGGTCAAAGGCGCGTAGCATCAGACCCTGTCCAATACCTGATACCCACAGTGCTGTGATGTACAGCAGGATACCAATCGTAGCCAGGAAGAAGTGGACATAAACCAGCTTCAGGCTCCAAAGCTTCTTGTTCCATAGTTTTGGAATCATGTGATACAGAGAGCCAAAGGTTACCATTGCTACCCAGCCCAGTGCGCCAGAGTGTACGTGACCTACTGTCCAGTCTGTGTAATGCGACAGTGCATTAACACTCTTCAATGACATCATGGGACCTTCAAATGTAGACATACCGTAGAAGGAAAGCGAGGTAATCAGGAACATCATAATAGGATCAGAGCGCAACTTGTCCCATGCGCCAGACAGGGTCATGATACCGTTGATCATGCCACCCCAAGAAGGCATCAATAACAGAATAGAAAAAGTTGCTGCCAGAGAAGATGTCCAGTCAGGAATCGCTGTCCAATGCAAATGGTGAGTACCTACCCACATATACATGAAGCTTAGTGCCCAGAAATGCACAATTGATAGGCGATAGGAGTAAACAGGACGACCTGCTTGCTTGGGAACGAAATAATACATCATGCCTAGAAAAGCTGCCGTGAGGAAGAAGCCCACCGCATTATGCCCATACCACCATTGAGTCATCGCATCCTGTGCACCCGAAAATAATGAGTAAGATTTGGTCCCCAGGAAACTAACTGGTACAGCGAGGTTATTGAAAATATGCAGCAGTGCAACTGCAAGAATAAATGCTATGTAGAACCAGTTTGCAACGTAGATATGTGGCTGGTTACGTCTCAGTAGGGTCATGGTGTAAATCAGGAAATAAACAACCCACACCACGGCAATGAGGATATCAACATACCATTCTGGCTCAGCATATTCCTTACCGGATGTAACCCCCAGCAAGTAGCCCACACCAGCAATCGCTACCGCACCATTCCAGCCCCAGAAGGTAAAGTCAGCGAGCTTGCCACCCCAGAGACGCGTCTGACAGGTACGTTGCACAACGTAGTACGACGTTGCAAACAATGCATTACCACCAAAGCCAAAAATGACACCACTGGTATGCAAAGGACGTAACCGACCAAATGTGATTTGGGCGATATCGAAATTAAGAAAAGGCCATGCCAGCTCTGACGCGATATAAGTCCCCGCCGTCATCCCAGCAATACCCCAGAATAATGCCATGAGCGCGAATTTCTTCACGATATCATAGTTATATTGCTCCATTGGAGCCGTTGCACTATGCGCCATCTCTCTATCCTCGGAATAAAATTAAAAATAAGTTCAACGCTGAAGGATACACTAATATTAGAAGATGTGAATATTCAAAAAGAGCAGGGTACTCACCAAAAGGACTATACCGCTACTCCCTGGAAACCTCGCAACCCCATAAAAGCAACATAACTACTTGTTTAATAATACTATATTCACCTATCATCACCACCCATCCCGCATTCTTGAAGAATATAAAACAATATCGGTTTTTACATCAACCATGATATATGTCAGAACTTCTGTGATTATTAATCCATATCAATCTCTCACATCACTTCTTTCTTCGATAAAGTTGCTATAGCTTGATAGATTAAAAACCTAAGGAAGAGAGTAAGACCCAAAGGGTACAATCTAATAATTCATGGTCGTTCACATAGGCTGAAGCTCACTATACTCCTGGTCAAAATGACCTCTAGTGCAGCATTCAGTAATTAAGACGAATAACTCTGGCGAGGATAAATCCTTGAGAACAAGGCAACACGACGAGTCATAGCAGGACTATGGGGAGGAGTGATAACGATGCTATCAAGGATTTAGACCGCCAGATTGTTAGTCATAATCGCTGAATGCTGTACTAGGAGGCTGTCCGAGAACTGGAAGCGTAGCGAAAATCACAGGATTATCATAAGCTGAGCTTATTGGATGAGGCGAATAGTCATTCTATTTAACGATTCCAATAAGTTCAGATTATGATGATCATGGGATTTGCAGTAGCTTCTTAGTTATCGGACAGCCTCCTAGTGCCCAACTGGAGTTTTTTGTCACAGCAGATCGATGCATGACTTGTTTAAAAGGTTCTCAATAGAACCACACCCTATTAACAAGTAACAATAAGGCTCGTATATGAACATCCAGTTTAACCTCGAAAAAATAAACCGTTATGACAAGGCAGGACCTCGCTACACCTCCTACCCAACTGCGGTTTCATTTACACCTGAGTTTACGAATACCAATTATTTCTGGCATGCACAGCAAAGCAACTACAACAACACCCTGAAACCATTGTCACTTTATTTTCACATCCCCTTTTGCGACACTATTTGCTTTTACTGCGCCTGTAATAAGATTGCCACCAAAGACTATTCAAAAGCAGATACTTATCTGCGCTATCTTTATCGCGAAATAGATATGCAGAAAGTATTGTTCAGTTCAGAGCGCACTGTTGAACAGCTACATTGGGGAGGTGGCACTCCAACCTTTCTTAATCATCAGCAGATCCGCGACCTGATGGATTACACCCGCCACTCCTTCAAACTGCTGGATGACGACAGTGGCGATTACTCCATAGAGATCGACCCCAGAAGTGTGACTGCTGAGACTATAAAGCTATTGCGTGAAGTCGGGTTTAATCGTTTCAGCCTGGGCGTTCAGGATCTTGATGACAATGTACAAAAGGCAGTAAACCGTATCCAGCCTATTGAAGACACACTTAATATCATCAATGCCTGTAGAGAAAACAAGGCAAAATCCATCAGTGTTGACCTAATATATGGCTTGCCACTACAAACGGTTGATGGCTTCGCCAGAACCTTGCAACGCATCATAGACATCTCGCCAGATCGGATTTCCCTGTTCAACTACGCACACCTGCCTGAGCTTTTCAAACCACAACGACGTATTAATGCGGCTGACCTCCCTAAAGCCGAAGACAAACTAACCATTTTGCAACAAAGTATCGAGTCACTAACGCAGGCAGGTTATGTCTATATCGGCATGGATCACTTTGCCAAGCCGGATGATGAGCTAGCTATTGCGCAGCAGAAGGGAAAATTACATCGAAATTTTCAGGGTTATACCACTCATGCGGATTGTGATCTCATTGCCATGGGAGTGAGCGCCATCAGCAGTGTCAATAACAGTTACAGCCAAAATAGCAAGGATCTTGATGGATATTATACCGCACTGGACAATGATGAATTACCCATCATTAGAGGCAAGTCGCTCAGTAAGGATGACCAGTTAAGGCGAGAAATCATTCAACAACTAAGTTGTCATTTTAAACTAGACTACAAAGCTATTAAACAGAGCCATGAGATTGATTTTTCTTCTTATTTTGTTGATGAAATAGCGCAGCTTGAAAAGCTTCAGTCTGATGATTTATTAAGACTTACCCCAAAGTCGCTGGAAGTTACTCCTGCTGGTCGGTTGCTTATACGAACCATTTGCATGGTGTTTGACAGCTACCTAACCAGCACACAAACTCCCAGCAAACCGCGTTTTTCAAAAGTCATTTAATCCACCCACACTAACCAACACCTACAATCTCCGATATTAGTCAGTAACTTATTAAGAATATTATGGAACACTAACAATCTTGACCAATGTCAACTATTGCTATAGCTTATTGGATATTGACATTGGAAAGAAGCTTCATAGACACAAACACTGGCTCTATTTTTCTCGTATAGAGCTAGTGTTTGTATAGCATTTTGGGAGTGACACAAAACTATTTCTGAAATAGTACCTGATACAAAAACACACCAGTACACTGCCTAACTTCCACCTATGTCTCTACAACGCCACCCTTTGCTAGCCTGTAAACAGGAATCTGGCAAAAGATCTAAACCATCACCAAAGGAGAGTGTTTCAATGGACACTACATCAGATACAAATCACACAGACGTCAACTACGACTACAGCAAGGAGCCCATTGAAATTCGCAAAGTCGATACTTTCGCGGGCTTCCGTTGGCTAAAGAAAGGTATTAACGACCTCAAGGTATCCCCTTCACTCAGCCTGGGATATGGGCTAGTGTATGCCGTTCTTGGTCTAATACTCATTGGTCTCACCTATAAAACGCCCATCTATGCGTTTGGCATGGTGACTTTATTCTACATTCTCGGCCCCCTGATTGCGGTTGGTCTCTACTGTATGAGTCGTCATATAGAAGCCGGCGTGAAACCGAAATGGGACAAAGAAGGCTGTAGAGCACTCTGCTATAACCCTGAGGGCTATATCG
>JALVFC010000065.1 GCA_027030285.1 Thiotrichaceae bacterium
CCGGGTATTTCAAAAGCTGATGCCTTGTACTTTTCGTTAGTGGGGGTCAGTATGTACTTGCCATCACGAATCAGTACCTGCCTGAAAATATATTCATTGCCCAGATCCCTGGCAAATACATAAGAACCATCACGTACAACTCCGGTGGGGTCGATAATAATAATACAGCCTTTTGCAAATTCAGGCTCCATACTGTCATCAATAACCTGCAACGCAAAGGGCTCGGATTCGGCACAGCTGCCGCCGTCCCCCATATTGTTTTTAAAATCGCCTTTTAAGGCGTCCTGAATATTAATTTTTACTTCTTGCATAGGGCTTAGACTCATACTGGAGCATTTATTTTGTAGGCTCGTTTTTGCTGAACTCTGTAGCGGCAACATGGCGTTCGGGCTGATACCAGTGTAATTTCTCGTGCAGTTTTACTACATTGCCAATGATAGTCAGGGTTGGCGCTCTGACACCAGAGGTTTTTACCAGCTCGGGCAGGTTGGCAACTGTTCCGATATGCACACGCTGGTTGCGCGTCGTGCCCTGCTCAACCAGAGCGGCAGGTGTGTCTTTGTCCATGCCGTGTGCCTGTAACTGTTCGCTGATGACACTGATACCAGTTAGCCCCATATAAAATACAATAGTGTGGTTGGGTTGTACCAACTGATCCCAGTTCAGGTTAATGCTACCATCTTTTAAATGTCCGGTGGCAAAACTGCAAGATTGTGCATAATCACGGTGTGTCAAAGGGATACCTGCATAAGATGCACATCCCGAGGCAGCGGTAACACCTGGCACCACCTGGAAAGGCACGCCCTGCTCTGCCAGCGTTTCAATTTCTTCACCACCGCGACCAAAAATAAAAGGGTCGCCACCTTTCAGGCGCAATACTCGCTTGCCCTGTTTGGCCAAGGTGACTAGTAGATCGTTTATTTTGTCTTGCGGAACCGCATGGTTATCCTTTTCCTTTCCAACGTAAATTCGCTCAGCCTGGCGGTTTGCCATATCCAGAATAGTTTTCGAGACCAGTCGGTCGTAGACCATGACATCTGCCTGTTGCATCAGGCGTAATGCTTTAAAGGTTAACAGGTCAGGATCTCCAGGACCTGCTCCTACCAGATAAACCTCACCCAGTTGGGACTCTCCATCGCCCTGCTGCAGAAGTTGCTGTAGTAACTCACGCGCCTGTTGTACCTGACCGGCATAAACCAGCTCTGCAAATGGTCCCTTCAGGGCGTGCTCCCAGAATTTTTTACGTTGCTCTGTCGATTCAAAACGGGCTTTTACAGCGTCCCGAAACTCCTCGGTAATGGCTGCCAGTTGACCGCAACTGGAAGGAACCATGGTCTCCAGTTTCATGCGTAGCTGCCGCGCCAAAACGGGAGAAGCTCCGCCAGTAGATACGGCAATAGTGACGGGAGAACGGTCAACAACTGAGGGCACGATATAACTACACAGTTCAGCATTATCGACGACATTCACCAGGATATTTTGCTGGTGGCAGCATGTGGCAATATGCTGATTAACTGGCGTACTATCCGTTGCAGCCACCACAAGAAAGGTATTCTCAAGATCGCTATCAATAAACTCACGCTGTTGATGCAGGACTTTTCCTTCATTTACCAGTGACTGTAAATGATCTGTAATTCTGGGTGCTACGATCGTTAGTTTGCTGCCTGTGCAAAGCAAGTTATCAATTTTGCGTTCGGCTACGTGACCGCCTCCTACAACCAGGACAGGGCGGTTTTGAAGGTTTAAAAAGACAGGATAATGCTCCATTAGCTGCGTTTCCGTTTTTTTCTACTTTTATAATTGACGATACCCTGTACAATTTCACCGTAAGGGAATTGCTCAATACGGCCGTATTTTTTCAGGGCAGCATTGACGATGGCATAGATATTAGTTGCTGCCGGGGATTGTTCATAAACTGTATCTGCACAGACTGCTGCTTCTTCAGGAAAGAGGATTTTCTGTAGTTGCAGGCAACCACCTGCCTGTACCTGTAGCTCTTTGTTATGTGGCATAGGTCCATCTATAGTCACTACTCTGAGTGAAAAGCGTGCTTTTTTGCGCATGGTATCCAGAAACTCGGTACAATACGCCAGATCTACTAGTGATTGGCAGCCTATAGCTTCACGTGTGGCGATCAGCTTGCGAATTTTTTTTTCACAATCGCAACGACGGTTGTTAATGGCTTTTTCAAAGACGCAACGATTACTATTGACCTCTTTATAAACCTCACGGTAAGCATCTTCATCCATTGAGGCTTACTTTTCCCACTCCATAACAACGGTCTCTTCGCGTTTTTCCATGAGTGTTTCTTCGGCAGCCAGTTGGTTGGCAGCATGGACCATTTTGACGGTAACGCCACTGTCCAGTGGCAGTTCCTTGCGTAGGTTGCGTGCCAGGTTGCGGGCATCCTTGTATTTTTCAAAGGAATCCTGAAAGTCGAGGTTTTTAATTAACTCGGTGGGCTGGGTAATTTTAAAAACATAATAAGGCATGGGATGTCTCCAGTTATCAGCGGCACATTATGCCATCAATTGTTCAATCCGTTCCAATATAGGGGTTGTTACCGGCTCCAGCCTGCGGCGCATTACAGAGCCGACAGAATCATTACCTGCAAATATGGGGATTAATGTGTCTTCTCCAAGCTGTGCAAGCATTAATGTCGCAGCTAATAAGGGGGTATGCGACTGGTCCAGAGTTGAAAGTACGCTCTGTAATTCGTCTGGGCAGGGTATTTCTCCGTTGCAGAGTTGATCAGCCCGTTCACATGCCTGCTGAATTTCCCTGACTCCAGAGCGTTCAGGGAAATTCAGTGAAAAATTATGCTGGATAGAGATAAACAGAGCAATGACTACATCCTGATCAACAGGTTTTCTAAGGGATTGTTGCAAAGCATACAGCCATTTTTGACCATCAGCGGAGAGTAATTCACATAAATGAGTGGCATAGGAGTTGCTTTCTGCAAGTAATGATTGCAAGCTGGAGTGTACAACCGAAAATGCTGGGTGATCCTTTTTGTCAATTGGAATATGCTTTTTGGAATGCACAAAACCCACATAATAAGGATTTTTGCGCTTCGCACGTTTCCACAGTTCCGCTTTTTGCTGCTCGCTAATCAGCTCACCTTGCAGACACAGCTTAACGGTTTCAACCACATTTTTTTGCTGTTCTTCAAAGGGCAAAAATTCCAGCAGGTAATTTGCCAGCTCTTTACCTAAATCACCAGCGACAATATCAGGATAATGTAATAAGCGCCGAGCCACTTCCGTCGTCGGGTTTGCCCACCAGGCATAAGTACCCTGCTCATGTGTCAGATTTGGTGCATGTACCATGGCAACAATGGCTTCAGGTTCACCTAACAGCAACATATGTTCGAGCGTATTGTCAGTATGCCCCATACGAGTCCAGCGCTTCATAAAAATAGGGTAGCCACCCGGGGAGCCCGTAACTTTCATGGAAATCAGTTCGCGTACCCAGCGCAAATATTGCTCATCACGAGTGGTGGGGTTGAGTTGCACTCTGGCTTCTCCTTTATCAGTCAGGGCGTGAATCGTCATGCTGCCTTCATTGATGCGAATGGCTTTAAGTGTCTGTGAAAGTAAGACGTTCAGACGTAAATTGTCTTCATTTGATAACTGCATGATAGAGCTGGATTCAGGTTGAAAATAGAGAAATTAATGGTTTCAAAATGCTTGGGACTCTTCTAGGAGGCTGTCTGAGAACTAAGAAGCTACTGCAAATCCCAATGATCATCATAATCTGAACTTATTGGAATCGTTAAATAGAGCGACTATTCGCCTCATCCAATAATCCCAGCTTATAATGATCCTGTGATTTTCGCTACGCTTCTAGTTCTCGGACAAGCTCCTAGGCTAACTATACCTCAACATAGCAATACTGTTTTGTGAATAGCTACGTTAATAGTAACTACTCAGTTTGCACTGGTGTTGCGCGACTTCCGCGTTGAAGGTGTTCATTATATATTCATTCATAAACTCCGTGCTTTCACCTTGAACTCGAACCACACGATCACAATTTGAGTAATTACTTTGTTATTGCTGAATAGTTACTGTTAATAAACATTTGCAGTAGAATTTTCAGTCAGAACTTTGGTAAAAGCAATATCTTTATTTAGAGGTGACCGCATACCGAGGGATGTGTGGCTAAATAATATGCATGCTAGTTGAATTAGTAGCTATTAAGATGAACAGTCTGCTGAACTATCCAGGATGTGAATAATCAGACAGGGCTGTGGATAATTTTGTTGATAAGTAACTTAAGTATTGGAATTTCAGGATAGTCCCTAAATACAAGAAAAATATTACCTATAGGTGTTATTTGTTTGTTAATATATAAATATCAAAATGTTATGCTGCATAATAAATTCTGTGTAATAGATAGAAGAGCTAACTGTATGTGCTGAAGAGCCTGTGAGGATAGCAGTGGATAACTCATGTATTTCAGTCATGGTCTAAGGCACTATATGTAGTAATACACTCGGTGTGTGTATATAAAATGAACATAGCATGAATTAGATACGAGTTGACAAGCTACGGCTACTGCTTTGGTCGATAAAATACTACCGAACTTCCATATAACAGAATTAGAATTTTGATGAAGCGGGTAGTATTTAATCCGTCATCAGTCAGGTGTTCTCCCCCCCCATTGCGCCTGACTATGTCTTGTAGGTACTCATAAGGATGTGATGCCTGCATTCTAGTTAATTTTAGTGTTTAGTGAAGTACACCTGGCACAACCAAGCGGAATGCAGGAATAACTGCATCAAACCTAGTTCCGTCATCAGCCAGCATTTGATAGCTTCCCTGCATGAAGCCAATAGCTGTTTCCATGACTGTACCACTGGTGTAAGTGTAGCT
>JALVFC010000066.1 GCA_027030285.1 Thiotrichaceae bacterium
CCATTTACCCGGAAAAACTGTGCAGTGGTGATTTTCATCTGCCCCAGAGGCTTATCAAACTTTTCATTTGAGTAAGTGTCCAGAGGTAAAATGGTTTGCACAGTGCCTTTACCAAAAGTGGTTTCACCGATAATCAGACCTCTTTTGTAGTCTTTAATAGCGCCAGCAAAAATTTCTGAAGCTGATGCACTGCCTCTGTCAACCATGACGGCGAGTGGTCCATCATAAACCACTCCTCCGATAGTGTCTTTATGTACATTGGTACGACCAGTGACATCATTTACCTGAACTACTGGTCCTTTGTCGATGAATAGGCCCGTTAGGGAGATGACCTCCGACAGAGAGCCGCCACCATTACCACGTAAGTCAATGACAAGTCCGTCAATCTTCTCCGCCTGAAGTTCTCTAATCAGCTTTTTGACATCACGGGTGGTACTGCGGTAGTTTCTGTCGCCCCTGCTTCGAGCTTCAAAATCAATATAAAATGAGGGTAGGTCAATCACGCCAATCCTAGATTCACCTAATGCAGTTTTAATATTGAGTATTCGCTTTTTAGCAGCCTGATTTTCGAGTTTTATTTTGTCTCTGACAATGGCAATTTTAACAGGCTTACCACCCAGCCCGGTTTGTGCTGGCAATACGGACAGGACAACTGTTGTCCCTTTTTTCCCCCGAATAATATTTACAACATCGGTTAAGCGCCATCCAATCACATCAACCATGGGTGCGTTTTTTCCTTGTGCGATGCCGATAATGCGATCACCTGCTTTTAATTTCCCGGTTCGGTCAGCAGGACCTCCCGGAACAATACTGACTATTTTGGTGTGTTCTTTATCTGTACGAAGTACTGCGCCAATGCCGTCCAGAGAGAGTCTCATCTGAATATTGAATTCTTCGGAGGCACGTGGTGAGAAATAAGTAGTATGGGGTTCTAAAGCACTTGCATAGGCGTTGGCAATCATCTGGAAAACTTCATTGCCCTTGAGCTGGGTCATTCTTTTTGCCAAATTAAGATAACGCTTCTTGAGGGTATCAACAGAATCTTCTGATTTGTCGGCTAACTTTTGATTAATCAGGTCATTCTTGATGCGTTTACGCCATATTTCATCTAGCTCGTTTTTATTTTTTGCCCAGGGTGATTTACTGCGGTCAAGCAAATAGAATTCATCTTTGTCGAAATTAAAAGGCTTTACTACGCGCCTTGCGGCAAACTCAGAGCGCTCTTTCACTCTTTGTTGGTAAGTCTCAAAAATTTCCAAAGCCGGCTTGAGGTTTCCACTACGAATATCATCATCAAATAAATCCCTGTGTTTATTAAAATTATTGATATCTTGTTGCGTAAAGTACAAACGACCAGGGTCAAGCTCTTTCAGGTAACTGGCAAGAATCAGGCGGGAGAAATTGTTATCGAGGGTAAATTGTTTATAGTGAAACTGTTGTAATAGTTCGTTAATTATTCTTAGCTCATAAGAGTGCCGTTTCACTAGTACATCTTTCTCAATTGATGAATGTGTGGAGGCGACAGCGGGAGCATCAGTTAATGCAGATGTGTGCGTTTTCCCATAACAACTAGACAGTCCTACTAGTGTAAGAAATGCCCCGAAGAAAAAAAGACTTGAACGATTTATCATATATTTACTACTAAATTATTTGGGGAAGATCATTAATACCTTGCGAGTGATGCTGAAGTATAAAAAACGATCTGGTGCCATTATACCTGTTACTGCCGCTCGTAATGTGTTAATTTTACGAAAGGTTGTATAAAAAACAATCTACCTGTAGCTGTAAGCTACTTTTTACACGTTCACGTTAGTTGTCTTTTTTAAACTTCAATGTATTCCATGCCCTATGTGCCTAATAATACCTCATCAGGGCACGTTTCAATTTACTTTTCTCACTCACAAATTTCTTTACTATGTTTGGCACCTGATCGTTTCAAAAGTTGAATCATCTCAGAATTGCCTGTTTTTTCAGCTTCATCCAGAGGGGTTATGTTGACTGTATTTTCAATACATTCACCTGGTGAAACATCATTATAGATTAGATTGGGGTTTGCTCCATGCTTTAACAAGGTCTCAACTATATCAATCTGATTATTTGTTATTGCCAAAAATAACGGATAAGGTACATCATCATAGCCGCTAATCTCAGTATTCGCACCTTTGGACAAAAGTATATCTACAGCCTTGATATTTCCTAGCTTGATTGCCTGCATAAGCGGGTAGGATAGTGTTTCAGAGGACTCCCCGTTACTGTCAGGATCTGCGCCATGATCTAACAAGAGTTGTAATAATTCAATATTTTTGAGGGCATAGTTTAACATATTTACCCCGCCATTGGTTGAATACTTTGGGTCGGCTCCTTTTTTCAGTAACAATTTAGCTATCTGGACATTACCGTCACGTACTGCAAAATACAGTGGTGTACCAAAATTCATCCCCAACTCATAATCAATGGGAGCGTCTTTATTGATTAGTGTCTGGAGGGTTTGCGTATCTTTCTTTTTTACCGCAGCAATCAGTGCATTGCCGAGCAATTCGCTCTTCAGGGATTGACGGTGCTTTTCGGGTATCTCTGACTTCTGGTGCTCAAGTAGCCATAAACCAACATCATACAAGCCATTTGCTACGGCATATGAAATTAAAGATTCGCTTACGGGTTTTTCTTGTTGGGGCTGGTGATTTATCACGTTCCCCTTCACTGTTGTCGAACCATCACCTTTAATGGTGATGCCCTTTCCCAGGTGATAGGACATGCCATACCTGTTAATTAATTTCGGGTTGTCGGTGACGAACTGTAAGTCAGCACCCGCTTCATAAAGCTGCTGAAGTTTTACTACATCATTATCAGCAACAGCTTTTAGTAATTGTTCATTTAACGCTGTTTTGTCACTTTTATTATTGGTTGTTGGTGTTTTAGGGATTTGATGTTTACTAGCTACGGGGGATTCTTTTGCACTATCTGCTCTTGCTGCATCCCGTACTGTATTTTGGTCAGGGGGAGCGCTACTGCTCTTGCTTGCTTTGTTAGCTCGACATTCCTTGAGTAGACGTTCCCTTGTCTGAGTTTCATTTTCTGCTATCCATTGGTGCGTAGTGATACACCAGTTGTATTGTCCCTTGTAATCTGAATTCCAGCGTGAACCTGTGAAACCACAATCTTCATCAACAGATTGCCAGTACTGAGAGATTGCAACTAGCACATAGTCGGTACAAAAATCAGTATCTGCGGCTGATACCGATACGGGAAATAGTATCAGGGCAGACCATAAAGTCAGGTTTTGAAAAAGTGAATATTTTTTCATGTCATGCTACGTTACCTTTTGCAGATAATGATCTACTATCATAGACAAAATTTAGGAGGTTAGTTCAAATACTTCAGGTTGCCTCTATAAAAACTTGCCTGACCGAGTGCGGTTGGCGCGGGTTTATTCCGGGCAGTCTTGTGACATACAGAAGCATTGTTCGCTTTATGCTGAAATTAAAGTTCCTGCTCCTTTGTCGGTTAATAACTCAAGCAATACAGCATGAGCGACACGACCGTCAATAATGCAGGAGGAGTTAACACCTGAGATGACGGCATCCAGAGCGCAGTTGATTTTTGGGATCATACCACCGGCAATCACACTATTATCCAGCAGGTTTTTAATATCACTAGCATTAAGGCCGGTGAGTAGCTTGCCATCCTTATCCAGTACGCCCGGTGTATTGGTGAGTAAGATAAGCTTTTCGGCATTCAGAACAATTGCCATTTTGCCAGCAACAATATCTGCATTGATATTATAGGCGGCACCATCTTCGCCTACTCCTATGGGAGCAATGACGGGTATAAAACGATCGTTATCCAGCATTTCAACAACATCCGGGTCGATGGACACAACTTCCCCGACATGTCCCAGGTCAATGATTTCAGGGGCTTGTGTGTCAGAATCAATGTTGACCATTTCCAGTTGTTTGGCGCGAATAAGGTTGCCATCCTTGCCAGTGAGTCCAATGGCACGCCCGCCTGCCTGGTTGATCAGGGTGACAATTTCCTTGTTAACCAATCCACCGAGCACCATTTGCACAACATCCATGGTTTCCCTGTCTGTCACGCGCATGCCTTGTATGAATTCACTTTTTTTGCCTATCTGTTCCAGTACCTTACCAATTTGCGGACCACCACCATGCACGACGACCGGATTAATGCCCACCTGTTTTAATAGCACGATGTCCTGGGCAAATTGTTTTTTCAGGCTATCATCAGTCATGGCATTGCCACCATACTTGATGACGATGGTTTTGCCTGCATAGTTTTGAATATAGGGCAGGGCTTCTATCAGAATTTCAGCAGTTTGCATGTGTGTTTCCTGATTGGATTGTTTATTTATGTCCTGAATGACCAAAACCACCTTCACCCCGATGGCTCTGAGCAAAGTCTTCTACCTGGTTCATGGTTACCTGTACGACGGGCAAAAAGACTAGTTGGGCAATGCGGTCGGCGGGCTCAATGGTAAAAGCTTCAGTGCCTCTGTTCCAGCAGGAGATATAAAGTTGTCCCTGGTAGTCAGAATCAATCAGACCGACAAGGTTGCCCAGTACAATACCATGTTTGTGGCCGAGTCCAGAACGGGGCAATATGGTTGCAGCCAGTGAGGGATCACCAATATGGATGGCAATACCCGTGGGAATAAGCTGCGTATCACCAGGGTTTAAGGTGAGGGATTCATCAAGGCAGGCGCGCAGATCCATCCCTGCTGAACCGGCAGTGGCATATTCAGGTAGCGGGATAGTATCCCCAATACGTTTATCCAGAACTTTGAAGTCGATTTGCTGGTTAGTCTTAACGGTCATACCGTATCCTTTTTATTAAACGATTGATAATGATGTTCA
>JALVFC010000067.1 GCA_027030285.1 Thiotrichaceae bacterium
TGAAAGACGAACTCCTGCACAACCCAAAACAGACAATAACCCTGTTGATGCAGGTAACTGGCGTAAAAGAAGCAGCCATAGCCCCCGAAGAAGGCGCAGCTTATCTAAAAGTAGACAAAGACCTGGACAACCTGTTGCTGGACACGTTTACAAACTCCTAGCACATTGTCGGATGGCGCAGGCTTATCCGACCTACCCGCTCTTGGTTAAATGAGGTTTATCCATACAGCACGTCGGTGCGGGCTGCCAGTACAAAGTCGTTATGGTGTAAGCCGCCGATGCTGTGTGTCCACCAGCTTACCTGTACTCTGCCCCATTCTGTTAGTATGGCGGGGTGGTGGTTTGCGGTTTCGGCGATGTCTCCTATCGTATTGGTAAAATCCAGCGCATCTGTGAAGTTTTTGAAGGTGAATGTTTTGCTTAGCCTGGGAATATTGTCAATGGTGATTATCTCCCAGCCGTCAATGCGTTGCAGGTAGGCATTACATTCTTCTGTGGATAGGGGTGTGTCGTCCTTGTTGCAGCCCAGATAGTCTTCTTCTGCTAATAAACTCATACTGCCTGCCTCCAGTTAATCCAGGGACATGGATCGAATCACTGCCAGCTTTTCAATCTGCATGTCTTCATAAGTATAGGGTATTCCTCCTGTACCATAGCCCGATTGTTTTAATCCGGCAAATGGCATCCAGTCAACCCTGAAAGCCGTGTGGTCATTGATCATGACGGTGGCGGCTGCCAGGCGTTGATAGGCATATAGTGCGGTATCTATATTTTTGCTGGCTACCGATGCCTGGAATGCATACGGTACTGCATTGGCTCGCTTGATTGCATCGTCCATATCCTGATAGCTGTAGACACAAATGACCGGGCCGAATATTTCCTGCTTGCTAACTTTACTATCTCCGGCGGGGTTGAATAGTACCGTTGGGCTGTACAGTGCATCTGCCAGCCGCTTACCTCCGCTCATTAATTCAGCACCTTCATCTAGTGCTTCTTTCACCCAGTGTTCAATACGCTTAGTTTCCTGATGGCGAATCAGGGGGCCTATATCGGTTTCCTCACTGGCGGGATCGCCCACCTGCATGTCATTCCCCAGTGCTGCCAACCGCTCGGCAACTTCTGCTGCTATTGAATGATGCGCAAACACTCGCTGCACGGAAACACAGACCTGCCCGGCATGATAAAAACCACCTTTTGCCAGCAGTGGCAGCATGTCACCCAGGTCGGCATCTTCGGCGATGATAACCGGCGCTGCTCCACCATGTTCCAGGACGCAGCGTGCTCCCGGGGTCAGCTTGCTGCGTAGCATCCAGCCTACTTTGGCACTGCCAATAAAGCTCAGAAATGAGACACGGCGGTCTGTTACCAGTGCTTCTGCGGTTGGAGTATCGGTTGTCATTACCACCTGACACCAGCCTTCTGGCAAGCCTGCCTGGCTGAACAGGTCAGCCAGAGCAAAGGCGGATAGCGGTGTATCACCTGCTGGCTTGATAATGACCGGACAACCACTGGCGATTGCCGGGCCTATTTGATGCACAATCAGGTTGATCGGGTGGTTAAAGGCACTTACGGCTACGACGACGCCTATCGGTTCCTTGTGGGTAAAGGCAATGCGGTTGGCTGACGCTGGATTGATACGCATGGGGATTTCGCGACCGGAGTTATTTCGTATGCATTCGATGCAGTTTAAAATGCCATCAATGGCACGATCCATTTCTATGCGTGTATCCAGTATGGGTTTGCCACCTTCGGCAACTGCCTGATTGACTAGCACAGTATAATGTTGCTCCATTAAACGTGCCATGTTTTTTAGTATCTGAATGCGCTGCTCGGCGGGCAGCCACTGATCCCGGTTTGCAAACAGGTTTTGGGCACTTGTTAACACCTGATCTACGCCAGCGGTGTCTATCGTTGGTACTGAACCGACCTGGCTGCCATCATAGGGCGAGTACACCACACGACGTCCAGCGGCGGTTACATTTTTTGGTAGTAGTTCATAGTCCATTATTTATCCTCGAATTTATGATTCAATTAGTAGGTCGGTATGGTGTGACGTCCGACATTTCGGTGATTTCAAATACTGCGGTACCTGCTCTTGTCAGAAGGCGCTGAAGCTTTTCCGACCTACTCTGTAAGCATCCTGTATGTCTGCTCAAACTAGATCGGGCAAACCAGTTTGCCCAGTTTTTCGGTGAGTTTCATATTCTCGGAATAGTCTACGGGAACATCCACAATCACCACGGTATTGTCCGCGAGCGCCTGCTGTAATGTCGGCAATAATGCATCTGCACTTTCCACCCGATAGCCTTTGGCACCAAAGGATTCGGCATATTTCACAAAATCCGGATTGGTGAAGCTGATATTGCCTGTTCGCCCAAAGCGTCTTTGCTGATGCCATTTAATCAGTCCATAGGCACTGTCGTTCCAGATCATTATGACAATGGCAATCTGATAGCGCATTGCCGTTTCTATTTCCTGCGAATTCATCATAAATCCGGCATCACCCGTGATGGTCAGTACATTTCTGTCTGGATAGGTCATTTTAGCGGAGATAGCACCCGGCACGCCGATGCCCATTGATGCAAAGCCGTTGGAAATAATACAGGTATTGGGTTTTTCACAGCGGAACAGGCGAGCAATCCACATTTTGTGCGCGCCGACATCAGAAATCAGAATATCGTCATCTGCCATCACCTGACGGGTATCGTAAAGTATTTTTTGCGGTTTCAGCGGGTAACTGCTGTCTTCGGCAAAATCATCCAGTTCATCCTCAATAATGCCTTTCAGGTTGTCTGTCTTGCCGGCATGAACCTTTTTAGCCTCTGCTGCAATACCCTGTAATGATGATGCAATATCGCCCAACACGCCGGCTTCCAGAATATAGTGCGCATCCACTTCGGCATAGGTCTGGTCTATGTGAATGATTTTTTTGTCTTTATTGGGATGCCAGGAATGCGGGTGATATTCCACCATATCAAAGCCCACGCAGATGACAACATCCGCACGGTCAAAACCACAGGCGACATAATCATGTGCCTGCAAACCGACACTACCCAGCGACAGGGGGTGCGAAAAGGGAATACAGCCTTTTGCCATAAAGGTTTGCGCGACCGGAATATTCAGCTGTTCAGCAAATGCTACCAGTGCATCACTGGCATGCGAACGCACCACCCCATTGCCAGCCATAATCAGCGGGAATTTTGCGGCATCAATAATGGCCGCAGCCTGACGTACCTTGTCAGCAGGTGCAGCGGGCGCTACCGGAGACTGTACTTTTAGTGGGGGTAAGGCTGTCTCATCCACTGACATGGCGGCAATATTTTCGGGGAAACTGATGAAAGCTCCGCCCGGTTTCTCCGCCTGTGCGTCTTTAAAGGCTTTACGCACCAGCTCAGGGATAATCTCCGGCTCCAGTATTTCCCTGCTGAGTTTGGAAATTGGCTCAAACAGGTTAACCAGATCCAGCACCTGATGGCTTTCCTTGTGCATGCGGGTCGTTGCGCCCTGCCCGGCAATAGCAACAACTGGCGCACGATCCATATTGGCATCGGCAAACCCCGTCACCAGATTGGTTGCGCCCGGTCCCAGTGTTGCCAAACAAACGCCCGCCTTTCCGGTTAGCCGACCATGCACATCGGCCATAAAAGCCGCACCCTGCTCATGCCTGACGGTGATAAATTGAATGGAGCTGTCTCGCAAGGCATCCATAACATTCAGATTTTCCTCGCCGGGAATTCCAAAAATGGTTTGTACACCTTCGTTTTCCAGACAACGAATAAAGAGTTCAGCAGCAGTTGTCATATTGATATTCCTGTTGAGAAAGTATGAGTTCAGTCTAAAGTATAGGCACTGGAAAATGGTTTATTCTGGACATCTTTCCTCCAGATTACCCCTTCTACAGCTGGGTGATTGAAGGAAACAAAGTGACTGGTAGCAGGTATGAATGTAATACTTAAAACTGGTAATCCTTGAACGTACCCTTATAGTACATGGATGCAATGAAGCAGAAGGAAATGAAATGTTAACCTGGGATGATGTAATCAACTATGCCCGTACTGGCAATCTGCAAGCGGATCAACGTATCGAAAAAACACCGGAGGAGTGGGCAGAGCTGCTGACTGACGAGCAGTATCGCGTGACCCGCCAACAAGGTACTGAAAGCCCTTTCAGTTCTTCCCTGTGCCATTTGTTTGAACCTGGGCAATATGCTTGTGTGTGTTGTGGGACGCTCTTATTTGATGCCAGTGAGAAATTTGATTCCGGCACAGGCTGGCCTTCTTTTACCCAGCCAGTTGAGCAAAATGTGATAGCCTATCATGAGGATCGCTCTCATGGCATGTCCCGCGTGGAAGCCACATGCAATACCTGTGATGCCCACTTGGGGCATGTTTTTCCGGATGGGCCTGCACCTTCGGGGTTGCGTTACTGTATGAATGCGGTGGCGTTGAGGAAGCTCTGATCAAGATTGATGAGAATCATCTCAGCACAACCAGTAACTGCTCAGATTGTACTCGTGTTGTTCGAGTTCAAGGCAAAACGCGCAGTTTATAAGTATTAATGAGCACTTTCAAAGCTACCGCGTCCTGCTATCGCTCCTCGCCCACATCCGTGTAGGCGACACAGAAATCGGACAATACGAGTGCAATCTGAATAGTTACGAATTTTTGACTACTGTCAGTTGGCTGACAGCTTTAAACATCTTTTCGGGGTATATTAATAATCACAGCAGCATACTTGGTCAAAATGTACTAATACATAGGCTAAGGGCTAGAAAATAATTTTACTTATACACTATGTAAGGGACTAACAAGATGAAACTAGATATCACTTACCGCAATATCAATAAAGAATCCCATGAATCTACC
>JALVFC010000068.1 GCA_027030285.1 Thiotrichaceae bacterium
TCCTGCCCAAAGGCGAAGGCAAAGCATTTAGCCGACCACGCGACACAATGATCGTAGGCAACACTCCTGTAAACCCCAGAATACTGACACTCTATGGCGGCAAGCTAACATCCTATCGGGCAACGGCTGAGCAGGTTCTGAAAAAACTTCGCCCCGTTTTACCTAAACCATCAAAACAAGTAAATACGCGAACTTTGCGCTTACCCTGACAAAAGTCGGACGACTCATTGGCATTACAAGTGATACCGAGGATACGGGAAACTGGCGTATTAATAGCTAAATGTGTAAGTGACTTATTGTTGACGCAGGGGCATCAGACACACACCAATAATCGTAAGTAGTTGATTAATGGCGCACCCGGCGCGATTCGAACGCGCGACCTTCGGCTTCGGAGGCCGACACTCTATCCAGCTGAGCTACGGGTGCTTGTATTGACGGAAGGGAAGTATAACGACTTTCTTGTTGAGGCGCTATTTTTAGTTATTCCCCATGATGACGGGGCTACAGAGATTTATGGAATGTGTGTTGCTAAGTAACTAATCAGGGTAATCGTATGTAAGGCGGTGAGTTATTGATTATTAGTGCTTCGGCGACAGGAAAGCTGCCGCAGAGCTTACAGAGATCCACATACAATCATAATAATCAATAATTTACCAGGTCACACTATTTATTATGCTGAGTAATTACGCTGCGAAATAGCTTTCAGTTGCTTCGCTATTTCTCAACAGCCCTCAGGATGAGACCTCTAGATCTTCAGTAGTTTCAACTGCTGTTTCGGCTGGGTTAATATTTGCCACATTGGATGCTTCAAACGATTGTCCTTCCTGACGCAGCATTCTGCCATTAACCTCTGCGCCGACTTCCATTTCCAACAAGTTGTAATGCACATCACCTGTAATTTGTGCTTTGGGGTATAAATCTATCTTTTCACTGGCATATACATTGCCTTTAATGATTCCATTCACGATCATGCTTGGTACACGAATTTCCCCCTCAATCTTGCCTTCTTCATCCAGAATCAAAACTGAGTCACTACTTTCCGCAACAAGATTGCCCAATATCGTGCCATCAACTTTCAACGCCCCCGTAAAATGGACATCTCCTTCCAGAGTGGTAGTGCGACCAATCAGTGTACTAACTTCAGCACGGTCATTTGAGCCTGAATTAACCGAGCTTGTTTTACTTGATGCGGGTTGTGGTTTATTCCTTTTGAACATGGGGAATGTCTCCTAAAAGCCTCTGTAGATGTAACATGAATCCATGATTATAATATGAACACCAGGATAAGAATTGGTATAGCAATAGACTTATAAATAATCTTCGCCTCACCTAATCATCAACAGGGCGCTTTAACACGCCTGACAAATCAACAGCTTATTCCATGCGGTGTAGTAAAGTCACGTATTCAGGTGTAAGTTTTTCTCCCGAAATTCTGCTTTATCGGGGAAATCTGGGATGTGATGGAGACAAATATAACACGATTCATGTCTACTGATTAGATAAAATTACTATATCTAATCAGTTTTCTATTCTGGTATTTGAGAAATCAACGGTTTCCACTGGTATGACTTTCTTTGTGTTTTTAACGTTCTATTTTTTGGGATAATCCATAATGTTACTTTATTCGGATGAAAATCTTTAGGGATAACTATATCTCCCTCCAGGCTTTGATAGTATTTAAGGGAAAACTTTCTTTCTGCCTCAATACCATCCGCCGCTAAATCACGATGTGTGTAGCTTACCTCTTTTCCATTCTGGCGACCTGTTATTCTTATCACATATTGCCCTTGAATTATTTTTTTCCCTCCTTTCGCCTGTGAGAGGACTGCTGTGTAGTGGTATCTATCCTCTCCCTTGTTGTTTACACGCTTGCGCATATCAAAATGGCGAATATTCAGCCCTTTATTTTCATCGTCTGAAGACAGGATATCATCGTATAAAAGCTGTTTTTTACGGCTTTCTGTCAGCTGGTCTTCTACCAATAGCAGTTTTTTGTTTAATGCTTTATTGGTTGCTTTCTGGATTGCATTCTCCTGGCTTAATGCAATTAAGTCCTTTTTTAATTTTTCAAATTCCTGATGGTACTGTGTTAGTTCAGTGGTTTTAGTTTCTAGCTGACGGCCTTTTAAATCCTTGCTAAACATCCAGAAACCATTTTTGTAGGTAAGAAATGCAATCAGCGCGGCCACCAGTACAACTGACAATAGTCCAATTAAACATTTTGACCTGCCACCAGGAGTGGGTAAGTGAAGACCTATGTCTTTATCAATATCTAACTTCATTTTTATAGTTTTTATTATTATTATTTAGTTGTGATTAAAAAGGCCGCCGTCCATTTAAAACCTTGCGTAATACAGGAAAACCCACCTGCAATTCTTACTGGGCTTTATGGAAGCAACGCTGGTACCACAAGCCCATCAGTCTCTGCAAACCCCAACATGATATTCATGTTCTGTATCGCCTGCCCGGCTGCTCCTTTCACCAGGTTATCAATGACAGAGAGTACAACAACCTGTTTTCTATCATCTGGCCGATGCGGTGATATTCGGCACACATTGCTGCCTTTTACAGAGCGCGTTTCAGGATGTGACCCTGGCGGCATGACATCGACAAACGGTTCATCAGCATAGCGTTTTTCATACAATGCCTGCAAGTCATGCTGCGTGTCTACCTGCGTATAAAGCGTTGCATGTATGCCCCTGATCATCGGCAACAGATGAGGTACGAATGTCAAATTTACTGTACTCTCGGATATTAACGATAATGTCTGGGCTATTTCGGGATGATGCCGGTGTCCATCAACGGCATAGGCTTTAAAGTTCCCCGATGCTTCACTTAATAATGTGCCTACATTCGCTTTGCGTCCCGCGCCGCTAGCACCTGATTTACAATCTGCAATTATGCCTGATATATCGGCAATACCCGCCTCAAGCATGGGTAACAAGCCCAGGGTTACTGCGGTAGGGTAGCACCCTGGATTGGCTACCAGTTCTGCATTTTTTATGTATTGTCGATTGATTTCAGGTAGACCATAAACGGCTGATTCAACCAGATCAGGCGATGCATGTTGCATACCGTACCATTTTTCCCAGACTGACAAATCTTTAATCCGATAATCTGCGGCTAAATCAATCACCTTAACACCATTATCCAGCAAGGCTTTGGCGGACTTCATGGCAATACCATTGGGTGTGGCGAAAAATACCAGGTCACATTCAGACAGCTTGTCGATGTCCGGCTCACTAAATTCCAGGTCGATAAAACCACGTAAATTGGCAAACATGGCATCAACCCGACTGCCCGCATTGCTGCGTGAGGTTACCTGTGTCACTGCTACTTTTGGGTGAGTCGCCAGTATTCTCAACAGTTCCACACCGGTATAGCCAGTTGCGCCTATAATGCCAATTTTTTTCATCTGTTTGCTTCCTTAGGTAGGTTTGCTTTTCAAGAGGTGCGTATAATACCAAGGATCATGAGTAATTGAGTACAAAAACGATGTATCTATGGATTAAAGCACTGCATATTATTTTTATGGTGACCTGGTTTGCGGGATTATTTTATTTGCCCCGTCTCTATGTTTATCACGCCATGGAGGAGAATCAACCAAGTTTTGAGCTATTTAAAGTGATGGAACGGCGCTTGTTTATTATGATGACGCTGGGTGGCGGGCTGACGCTTTTATTTGGCAGCCTGTTAGTCGTCCTGAATACATCGCTGCTGCAATATGCATGGTTTCACACCAAACTATTGTTAATATTGCTTTTGTTTATCTATCATTTTGCCTGTTATAAAATTATGTTGACGTTTCGTAATGAGGGCAATCAGCGCAGTCACCGTTGGTATCGTTATTTTAATGAACTGCCCAGTATATTGCTGATTGTTATTGTAATTCTGGTCATTACCAGACCGTTCTGATTACCAGGAATGAAGCTTTTTCAGTTTGGCTTGTTTCAGTACCGGAGCCAGTTCTTTCAGAGCTTTTTTGTAAACGCCACGCTTGAAATACACCACCTCTCTGGCTGGTTCCCAATAGTCTACCCAACGCCAGCCGTCAAACTCGGGCTTATCGGTTGATCGTAAATTAAAACGGGAATCATCACTGATTAAGTGCAACAGAAACCAGCGTTGTTTCTGGCCTATGCAAACAGGATTAGTGTTACGGCGCACCATGCGCTCAGGCAGGCGATAATGTAGCCAGCCCGATGTTGAGCCTATCAGGTCTACATCTTCTGGCTGCAGACCGGTTTCTTCATGGAGCTCACGGTACATGGCCTCTTCTGCCGTTTCTCCCGGGTCAATCCCGCCCTGCGGAAACTGCCAGGAATACTGTCCAACACGCTTGCCCCAGAAAACTTTACCCTCGCAATTGCATACGACGATTCCTACATTTGCCCTGAAGCCGTCTTTATCAATCACGAATGATATCCTCTTGAAACAATTACCA
>JALVFC010000069.1 GCA_027030285.1 Thiotrichaceae bacterium
GCCGACACCTGCGATAGCAATACGTCGCAAGCTTTTTGCTTTTTCTTCTTTCTGAATAGCCTCCAGGCGCCCCGGATCGAACGGATGAGCGTGATAACCTATATCCGCAATGGCCTGCAACACGGAGCTCAGCTTTATCTTTTCGCTATCCCAGCGCAAGAGAGCCCGATGCGTACTGAAATTCACCCTAAAATCAAGCACACCATCCAGCTGCTTCACATGCCTTTCATTGAGCCAGACACAAGCAGCACAAACGATACCCTCCAGTATCAGGGAAGCTTCCTTATAGGTATTTTGAGCAGTCGCATTATCGACAGGACGAACAAAGCTTTGCTGCAATTGTTCATTGTCATAGACTTGTAACTCATCTGGGATCAGATCTTCCGGTCTGCCGGAGGTCTGCGAGCGGTAGGTATAAAAATCGGTTAAACCATTCTCAACAATCGCTGTTGCAACAGCCTGACAGCCAGCACAGCACATATCACGAGACTCACCCTCTATGGTGACGCTTAGCTGAAGATTATCGGGAACAGGCAAGCCGCAATGGAAACATTGCCGCTCACTATCGACAGGATCATGCACTGGTACCAGGGCTTATCTCCCGGTATCCATATCAGGCTCGCCATCAACGCATTCGCGTGGCACAAGCTTGCCATTGATCACTTCTGCGACTTCAGACTCACCGCGAATCTCATGGATATCCTTATCGCGCTTGATAAGAATCTGCATTTTCCAGCAACCGGGTTCACTCAATGTAACCGTTTCAGCATAAACACCGCGTTGCTTCTCCTGCAGGCTATAGTGCTGATCTGCCTTCATTTCAGCAGGACGCAAAAAGCTTACATCAACCGTTGCACCACTGACAGGCTGCCCGTTTTTGTCCTTTACAGCCAACTGGAATACAGAAGACTCATTCAGCACAGGAGGTTTCTGCCAGCCACCTTGCACCTGCCAGCCGCGCTCCTTTTGTCGTTTTAACTGCATAACATACTGGTTAAAACGCTCTTCTTCATCCTGAAGGTCGTAACTGACATTTCCTGTGAAGTTTGATTGTACACCTTCACCCGCATCGCCACTGATACTTTTTGGCAACACCAGACTGGCAAGCTCACCATTGATACCTTTAGTCGCAAACGTGATAATAATCGAATCAACCACCGCCAGTAAAATAAAGAAAACAATAATAATACCGGGAATCCAGTGCATACCGCTTTTTAGCTCCGTTACCCCTTCACGCTGCTTGCGCTCTTCATGCACACCAGAAATAATACCCAGACCGTAGGGAATCATCATGAAAAAGGCAAAATGAATAGCAAATACATCCAGTCCCGCCCAATGAGTAGCAGCCAACGGCACATAAAGCAATAACATCAGGGCAGCTGTTGCCAGTGATGACATTTTGCCACTCCAGTGAAACAGCTTTGCAAAAATAAAAAAGATGGCAAAAGCTGCAATTGAACCAATACCCAGAGTTGTGACCAGACTGTAGTTATTCATAAGATTAAGGAGTGATAAACTGAGAATGAATCATCACAGGCTCGTGCACTTCGCCCGTTTTGGGGGTAAAAACAAACTGAAAATCCTGATGTTTGGCATCACCAGGCTTTACCTGTTTACGCACCTTAACCATAATGCGCTGTGACTGATCAGCCCGCAAATTAAAATCTTTGATCTGCCCCATATCCAGCTCTGCATCAGGCAGCCCCTTGATGGAGAGTTCAAAGCGCGCTGGCTGCAATGATTTATTTTCCAGTTTTAGATTATAACGGTTCTGGATACGCCCATCTGACAGGGTGACATACAAAGGACTCCGAATTTGCCTAACAGAAGCATCAACCAGTTTCTGACCACTCATACTCCATAGCAAAAATGCAACAGAGCCAACTACTGCCATCCCGTAGCCATAAGTCCGCAACTTCCAGAAATGTGTTTTGCCATGTTGCAGTCCATTCTCGGACTCATAGCGGATTAGACCTCGATCCCAGCCTTTAGCATCCATAATCGTATCACAGGCATCAATACACAAGCCACACTGTATACAGGCGTACTGCATACCATCACGAATATCAATACCAACCGGGCACACCTGTACGCAAAGCCCACAGTCAACACAGTCACCCACACCTTTCGCATGACGCTCATCCAGATTCTTCAGTAGCTTGGTTGGTTTGGCTCTTCCAACAGTACCTTCACCGCGTTCCGGGTCATAGGTAGGCACCAATGTGTCCTTGTCAATCATGACACTTTGAAAACGTGCATAAGGGCAAACGTGCTGACAAACTTTTTCACGCATTAAGCCGCCGGCAATATAAGTAGTCACCATTAAACCAAATGCCGTGTAATAAGCTGCTGCGGGAGCTTGTCCGGTAAAAAACTTGACAATCAGTTCGGGTGCATAGCCCCAGTACAAAACAAATGTCAGCCCAGTCCAGAATGCCAGCGCCAACCATGCCAGATGAGTACCACCTTTCTTGAGAATTTTTTCTCCATTCCAGCTCTGTTTATCCAGCCGGATACGTTTAACACGATCCCCCTGTATACCCTTCTCAATCCAACGAAATGCATCAGTCCATAATGTCTGGAAACAGAAATAACCGCAAAAAACACGCCCCGCCAATGCTGTAGAGAAGAATAGTAAAACAGCAGCTAAAAACAGCAATGCAGCCAACCAGAAAATATCCTGGGCATGCACAACCAGACCAAACAGATAAAACTTCTTGTTTACCAGATCAAATAACACAGCCTGTGGATGCCCCACAGGACGATGCCAGGGAATCCAGGGGAGTAAAAAGTATACTGCATAGGCAATAACCAGCACACTGGTCTTAAAGGATCTAAACTTGCCCTTAACCGAACGGGGGTGGATAACAACTGCCTCAGCAACAGATGGCTGACAAGATCGACAATCACTCATTTTTCAAACCTTTGTCTAATTAACCAGCAAGGATCGCCAGCGGGAACTATATATTCAGATTAGTATATTAGGATATCATTATATATTCTGTAAGTCACTTCCTTTGTTGTATTCTCCTATCAACCTTAAACAGTTAGACAACTCAGAATAACTGAGTAGTTTACCAAACCTAAAATCCCCAGCTGACCGCCGTGAGTAAATATCATGCTCATGATGTTACAGGAAGATAATGCCTGTTTAGGCTTCACTCAGTGGGTGAGGTCGCTACAGGGCAGGTGTGCACCACTGTGATAGTGAAAACCTGAGTGTAACTTCTTGAAAGCATTGACTGTTCCACCGATCCACGCCTTGCCCTGCACCACCACATCCACACACTCCACCCTGTCCAGCTGAGGATTTTAGGTTAAACCATAGAAACAAAAACGGCTGGTAAAAACCAGCCGTTTCTCAACAGTTGTAAGTAATTATTGCGCTAATAACTTGATATAAGCAACAAGCACCTTAATCTCTTCATTACTCAAACGCGACTCCCATGTTGGCATCTCACGCTGAATACCGTTACTGACAACCGTCTTGACAGCTTGCAGCTTGCCTGCAAGATCTTTTGCACCAGGAACATTAGCCTGTGTCCATATCTTGTCTGTCAGGTTAGCTGAACCCAAGGCTTTCATACCCGTAGCAGCTGGTGTATGACAACCAGAGCAACCTTTGGTATTAAAGATAGTTTTACCAGCTTTGGCGGCTGTAGCATCGACCTTCTCACCGGACAGACTTAACACATAGTTTGCAACCTGGTCAATTTCTGTCGCACTTAGCGTGCCTTTATGAGCTGGCATATTACCCTTACGACCTTTACGGATGGTAGTTTCAATATCCGCAACATCACCACCCCACAACCAAGAGTCATCTACCAGATTAGGATAGTGACCAATCACACCCTGACCACCTCTCTGATGACAGGCTGCGCAGTAGTCACCAAAAATACCTTTACCATAAGCCAGTACGAAATTAGCCATCTCTGGATCTTTCGCTATTTTATCAAAAGGCGTTGCCGCAACTTTCTTGACCATTTCTTTGCGCTTTAGCTCAAGCTCATCTGTTTGCATTTCCTTTGCAAGCAAGGCGCGCATATTCCAGTGTGTCGTTATCTCTTCACCAGAATCTGATTTAAACGTGATCGTTTTACTACCCACAGTAAAACCACGTTCTGTAAACCCTAACGGCCATGTAGGGTATAAAAACCAGTAAACCAGTGCAAAAATAACTGTCCCGTAAAACGCCCATAACCACCAGCGGGGTAGTGGGTTATTGAATTCTTGCAGGGTATCATCCCAAACGTGCCCGGTAGTCTCTGCTCCGGTAATAGGGTCTATTACTTTTTTATGTGCCATAACTATTTTTCACCTTCTTTAGAGGAAGCTTCTGTTTCGTTTTCATCATCATCCAGAAATGGAATATTGCGGTAGCTTTCCAAGCGTTCACTACGCGACTTGCTTCCATACACATAGATAATAATGGCAAGAAAAGTGACGAAGAAAATAACCAGCCCTACACTTTTGCTATTCGACAAATCCATAAACCAGTTAATTATGTCATTCATTCTTCACCACTCTCTCGCCAGATAACAAAACCTAACTCCGATTACCGAAACTTGACGAATTCTGCTTCATCATGCTTACTAAAATCAACCATGGTTCCCAATACTTGCAGATATGCAACCAACGCATCCATTTCCGTTAATCTTGCAGGATTACCGTCATAGTTGTGTTTCTTTGCCTGCTCCATCATATTGGTTTCAGCCTGGTTAATGTCCAGCAGCTTGGCGACCTTTTCACCAAACTTGTCAACATTAGCCGCATACTCTTCCTTGGTCAGCGAATAAGGAACCCCTACTCGCTTCAATGCCACCA
>JALVFC010000070.1 GCA_027030285.1 Thiotrichaceae bacterium
TAAAAAGTTTGTGCAGCAGTGGTTGGACAATCACAATGCTGACTCGCTATTTGCAGATACTCATGCTGCTACAGAGGTTTTTTTGGTCAGTAAGCAGGGTGTGATTGCACGCTTTGCATTGCAGGATCGGATACGCCAAGAGGCTTATACGGCTATACAGTCATTAAAACAGTTGGGTATCAAAACTAGTGTGTTAAGTGGAGATCAGCAGAAAGTTGTGCAGACGGTGGTTGATGCGTTGGGTATTGATCAGGGGTATGGTGATCTGCTGCCCGCTGAGAAGCTTGAAAAACTATCACAATGGCAGTCGCAGGGGCAAACAGTTGGCATGATTGGTGATGGTGTGAACGATGCGCCAGTGCTGGCAAAAGCTCAGGTATCCATAGCCATGGGTGAGGGTGCGCAACTGGCTCAGGCAAGTGCAGATATGGTTTTGCTATCTGAGAATTTGCAGCATTTACCAGAGGCAGTCAGAGTGAGCAGAAAAATGCAGACCGTGATAAAACAAAATTTTTTCTGGGCTATAGGCTATAATCTGGTTGCTGTCCCTTTAGCGGCAGCAGGTTTTATAGCGCCATGGATGGCGGCTATCGGTATGTCCGCGAGCTCACTGGTAGTTGTGTTTAATTCTTTGAGGTTAAAATCGTAAAAGCTGTATGAATGCGTTATATCTGCAAATTATAGTGGGTGTTGCTGTGATGTTTGGCGTTGTTATTGCCTTTATAATCAGTATTAAATCCGGTCAGTATGATGACCTGGATAGCCCCGCACATCGTATTTTGATGGATGATGATGACCCAAGGATTCCACATAATGCTGCCAGGAGGCTGTCTGATAGTAAACATAACCAGGAAAAGAAAATGAGTTAACCCAGGTTTCGGAGCTTTATCCATGACTTTTAGAGCTGATTACCAGCTCAGCTTATAGGTGTTCATAAGTTTCGATATACCACTTGTCAACGTAACACAACAGCTTGACGTTGAAAGGAACTAAAAGTAAGTATGCTTATTTTTCAGTACCTATAATTACATGGTTGATAATGCTGGAATTGATCATACTATGATTGAAAATCAGAAATTGAATATTTCTTTTGAGCATCGTATTTGTGGTTTACAGGAATATGTTGTTACATTAGATAGTTTACATGGACGTAATAATTAAGATAAAAAAGGATTAGGTGGAAAAATGTCAGATAGGAGACTTCAAGTCTTTCACACAGTGGCTAAATTATTAAGCTTTACTAAAGCCGCAGATCAATTACATATGACTCAGCCAGCGGTAACTTTCCAGATACGTCAACTTGAGGAACAGTTTGATACACGACTTTTTGATCGTGCTCATAATCGCGTTACGCTGACTGATGCCGGGGAGAGAGCCTTTGAGTATGCTGAAAATATCTTTGAACAGTACTCCGAAATGGAAAATGCCATTCGGGAAATCACAGGTGATATTAGCGGCTCTTTGGTGATTGGTGCGAGTACAACTGTTGCAGAGTATATGTTGCCCGCCCTGTTGGGTGATTTTAAGCAACAGAACCCGGAAGTAAAAATGCGTTTGCAGGTAGGTAATACTGAAGGCATCGTTTCCATGGTTGAGAATAACACTATAGATCTGGGTGTGGTCGAGGGACCTGTCAATAATAAACACTTACAGGTTGAAGTGTGCCGCAAGGATCAGCTTGTTGCAGTCGTGTCTCCCAGTCATCCACTTGCCAAACGTAAAAAAGTATCATTGGCTGATGTGATGAAACATCCCTTTATTTGTCGGGAAGCCGGTTCTGGTACACGTGAGGTTATTTCTGAGAAACTGAAAGCAGCAGGACTGGATCGACAGTCTGTTTCCAATACTCTGGAACTGGGTAGCCCTGAAGCAATTAAAGGGGCCGTAGAGGCAGGTATGGGAGTTTCCATCTTGTCCAGTGTGAGCGTGAATAAAGAAATAGAACTAGGTACTTTGGTCGCTATTCCTTTGACTCCCAAAATTCAGCGTGATTTCTCTTTTGTGCGCCAGCGGAATAAATTCCGTGCGCCTGCCATGGAAGAGTTGCTGGAATTTGCCAGGACGTTCTGCAAGGCGAGTTAGTGAATCTCTAATTTACGCCCCAAGTCAGCCTAAGTTGCATAGCCCACATGCAATGCGGGAAAAGATTAGCTGTTTGCAACTTTTGTTTTAACCTAAAATCCTCAGTTAGACAGCCTATAGGCTGTAGCGCCTTCACTCTGTAAGTGAAGATGGATAACGCTTCTTACTTTGATACTATCAGTAGTTTATTTAGTACTGGAAGTGGTTAACTGAGGAATTTAGGTTTAACAAGGCGTAACAAGACAGCGGCTCATCACAACAGCATCTTCCCGACCATTATCGGTCGGGTAATAATTCTTTCTGATGCCAATTTTTTTATATCCCAGTTTTTGGTATAGCCGGATTGCCGCCACATTACCCGGTCTTACTTCCAGGTAACTTGTTTTTGCGTTTCCCTGTCTGCCAGCATCCTCTGCCTGCTGCACCAACAGCGTGCCGAGATTCCTGCGTTGCCAGTCTGGGTGGACACATATATTTAGAATATGCATTTCTTCAGCGGCAATAGACTGCACCAGATAGCCGACAATGGTGTTATGGTTTTCCCGGCAAACCCAGCAGGTATAACCCACGCGAATACAGTCACGAAAAATTCCCACAGTCCAGGGGTGTGATTGCACCTTGTTCTCTATTTGTATCACTTCAGGTACATCGCCCGGGGTCATAAATGATAGCTGAAACCTGTTATTGGCAGAGTGATGCGGGTTATTCATTATCCTGAAACCCTCAGTTGGACAGGGTAGAGTGTGCGGCTGTGGTGGTGCAGGGCAAGGCGTAACTGCGCGGAAAGGTCACTCCCTTTCAAGTAGTTGCAACGCAGGCATGCACCATCACAGTTGTGCAATCTGCCCTGTAGCGTCCTCACCCACTGAGTGAAGCCTAAACAGGCAATATTTTTATATAAAATCATAAGCATGATATTTACTCAAAGAGGTCAACTGAGGGTTTTAGGATTATTCGATAAGAGCGCGAAACTGTTTTAAATCTTCCCAGGCCTTGCGCTTGTCAGCAGGTTGTCTGAGCAAGTTTCTGGGATGGTATGTGATGATAACGGGAATGTCTGTGTCTGCATAGGTATGCTGCTTGCTGCGGAAAGCAGAGAGTGATGATTTTTGCTGTAGCAAATGCTCAGCCGCAGAACGACCAAGAATTAATATGGCTTTGGGTTTAAGTAACTCAATTTGCCGATTGAGGTAGACCAGGCAAGCCGTTTGTTCATCAGTCTGGGGCATGCGGTCATTGGGGGGGCGGCATTTTACAGTATGTGTCACGCAGGTATTATCTGTAGATAGGTTAATTGCTGAGAGCATATTGTTCAGCAGGACTCCTGCTTTTCCTGCCAGTGCATAGCTATGTCGGTCTTCATCGAAAGAAGGCGCGTCAGAAATGACCAGATAGCTTGCAGACAGACTTCCCGTGGCAAAGATGGGCTGCTTGCGTGAGCTATGCAAGACACAGCGTTTGCAATCATTTACCAATGTTTGCAGGGCTTGTGAGTCAAGGGTTGAACAATCCGGCACAGGTTGCTCAGGGATGAGTGTACCAATGTGTGCTGGAGTGGGTTGCTTGTTATCAGCTGGTAAAGTTTCAGACGATAGTGATCCTGATGCCGCAGCCGAAGTTTGTCCTGGCAGGGCTTCATCAACAACTTCAGTACTCATGGTCCGGGTACGCTGTACCCAGACCGGAATACCCATGGCTTTTAAGTATCTAAGCTGTTGATGTCTGGTCATTTGTATCAGTTTGCCTGTTAAACTCCATCATATTGCGGGTGGGAGCGCTTAATCATGGAAGACAACTTGTTCAGAGCGTCAATATAGGCACGTGCTGAAGCAATCACAATGTCGGTATGCGCACCATAGCCATAAACCATCTGACCATTTTTTTGCAGCTGTACAGTGACCTCACCCTGCGAGTCAGTACCTTTGGTAATATTATTAACCGAATACAGTTTCAATTCGGTTTCTGAATCTACCAGCCCTTCAATTGCCTGGAACACAGCATCAACCGGGCCACTGCCTGTGGCTTTACCGGTTACTTCTGTGCCATCTATTTTCAGAGTAACTGTGGCTTCCGGTATTTCGCCAGTTTCGGAGCATACTTCAGAGTAGATCAGTTCATAAGCATTTTTCTGAGAGCTCTCAATGGAATGTGTTGCTATCAGCAGCAGGTCTTCATCAAAGATTTCATGCTTGCGGTCAGCCAGGTTCTTAAAACGCTGGAAAGCCTGGTTAAGCTCATCATCACTTCCGAACACAAAGTTCAACTCTTTCAGGCGGGTCTTGAATGCATTTCTACCGGAATGCTTGCCCAAAACCATTTTGTTATCCGACCAGCCGACATCCTGGGCGCGCATGATTTCATAGGTTTCGCGTGATTTAATAACGCCATCCTGGTGAATCCCCGACTCATGCGCAAAGGCATTTTTCCCCACAATGGCTTTATTAGGCTGCACCGGAAAACCAGTGATCCGTGAAACCAGCCGTGAGGTAGGTACGATATGTGTTGCGTCGATACCCGTGTCACAGGGAAAAACATCCTGTCGGGTACGCACTGCCATCACGATTTCTTCCAGCGATGCGTTGCCAGCACGCTCTCCAAGTCCATTAATCGTACATTCGACTTGCCGAGCGCCATTTAAAACAGCAGACAAGGAGTTGCCGACAGCCAAACCCAGGTCATTATGGCAATGCACTGAGAAGATGGCTTTGTCAGAATTTGGTACGGTTTCCAGCAGATC
>JALVFC010000071.1 GCA_027030285.1 Thiotrichaceae bacterium
AGTCAATGACGTCAATGCGCTTGCCGCCGATAATGCACGGTTTCTTCATAGGTGTGTTGTTAGAATGGTACATCTTCAATATTGACATCGTCCACGTCGTCAAGGTTGATGGTAGGGATGTCTTCAGACTGTTGTGGTGCTGCAGCTTTTGGTGTGCTTGCTGCACCTGCGGATGCCGGTGCTGCAGCTTGAGCAGCTGCCGGACGTGGCGCGTAGCTTGCGCCCTGCGGCTTGGCACCCATTTGCATGTTTTCTGCGACAATCTCCGTTGTGTAGCGCTCGGAGCCGTCTTTTGCCTGGTACTTGCGTGTCTGCAGTCGCCCTTCAAAGTAGGCCTCTTGCCCCTTCACGAGGTACTGTCCGGCGATTTCTGCCAATTTACCCCACAGCACGATGTTGTGGTACTCCGACTGCTCCTGCTTCTGGCCGTTTTTGTCGGTCCAGTTGCGGTTGGTGGCCAGACCAATGGTCGTAACGGTTTGTCCGCTCTGTGTGGTGCGGACTTCCGGGTCGCGTGTGAGGCGGCCGATGAGTTGAACTTTGTTGAGGTTCATACGTATTGTGTTAACTGTGAGTGCTGATTATGAAAAACTCACAGTGATGTGTTTTAGATGTGGAGCGCGTCTTCCACTTGCTTGTCAATCGCGGCGCCGGAGACGTTCTTGTTCTCCCGCAGTTCGCGTTCTTGCTGCTTTTTGATGCGCAGAGCATCTTTCTCTTCCTTGGTCATCAGCGGCGGCAGGTCTTCTGCGCTGACGATGAGTGCGCGCAGGATGCCGGTGTGCAGACCAAGCTCGCGGTTGATTTCAGCGATAGGGTTGTCGCTCAGCTCAATGCCGTTCTCCTCGCGCTCGTCCACATCCGGGAGCGTAAAACGCTGTGTGACATACAGGCCGTTGCGCTCGTGCTTGATCTCATAGGCCAAGCGACGCTCTTCGGTCACTTGCTTGTCCAGCCATGTGCCGCCGAACTTCTCAACGATGGCGTGGACATCCTTATCAATGGCGCGGAAGTTCTCCTTCTGCGACGCACCGATCAGGTAGATGAGTTCATATTCTTTCATGCGAATGAATATTAAATGGATTAAAAAACACGCAAACAAGGCGTCCGCGCGTGCGCATGTCCGCACCGACGCGGACGTGGCACATCCTGGTCTCACACGAAGGAGCGGGATGCGCAGGGACTTTGCTTGTTTGCTGTGATTGTAGCACACAGTAGACAGCCTGACAAGAGCCCTGTATGATGGTGATATGCGTATATGGAAGAAGAAAACATCACCATCTCTTATACAGCGTTGCGCGCGCTCTGTCGTGCATACTATACGAGCGATTGAGCGTAAATCGCTATCACTAGGTAGTTTTTTCGCGACGTTTACTGCACTAGTCATTGTACGCATGGCCGAACAGCAGTGGCTTGATGGGTTTCCACGCTATGGCGTTGAGGGGCAGTTTTTTGAATTTACACAGACATTTCTCTTCTTTTTGTTTTCCCTAGGGCTATTTGTAATTATTGCGTATTACGGTACGCACATACACCCGCGGCGCACAGCAAATATTTTTCTTATTGGCTTTACAATTATCCTTCTTCCGCCGATCATTGACACGTTGCGCTTTGAGACATTTTGGAGCTACTATGAATTTGCCGGTGTGCGTGATTTGTTTTATGCATTCTGGACAGTATTCGCCGCATCACCAAGCATTGGTATTACGGATGGTGTGCGTGTGGAAATCGTGTTGTCAGTTCTTGCAATGGGCGCATATGCCTATATGCATACACAGCGCATCATGCGGAGCATCGGGGCGGCTGCAGCAACGTACGTTGCGCTTTTTTTCTTGGCCTCATTGCCATCGTGGATTACCATTTGTGTCTATGGTTGGCAGCAGGGATTTTTGTCTGTTAGCGCAGTACAAGTTGCGCAGATGTTTTTGACGCCCAACCCAATATTGACACATGCCGTTGATAATGTCGCCCTTATACTGCATGTGCACATGAGTATTGTGTATGTCATTGGCATTAGTGTTCTTGGGACATTTTTGGGACGTAGATTCTTTGTTGCGCAGTGGCGTACGGTGTGGTGCAGCGTATGGAGATGGGAAACGCTTGCAGCACTGGGGTTTGTTGGTACGGGATTGGTAACAGCGCTTGCATTGGGTTTACAATCATCGCAAATTCTTACGTTGAGCACATTTGCTGTGCCAGCGCTTGCAGTGCTCCTTTTGTCCGCAGCACTCTTGGTAGCGGGTATGGGCATTTTACGCAATGGTATAGCGAGGCAACGCAGCATCGGCGCCTTGCTTGTTGGCGCGGCACTGCTTTTTGTGACAATTATCAACCCATTTGCAAGCATCTTTTTTGTCATCATATTCGCGCTTTTTGTGTTGGGTCAGATTGAGCCGTTTACACTGGTAAAATTTTATAGCGTGCGGCTTGTTTTGTATGTACTGCAAAGCATTATGTTGTATCTTGCAGGAGCAAGTGTCTTTTTGGAGTCTCTCAATAGAACAGTGACGAGCGGTAGGGTCGTAGTATTTATTGCGCTTATAGCAGGTGGCGTCTTTCTCCTTTCCGAGCGTTTGTCACATAAGGGCGTAGCGTACGAGCGTACACGCACGATTACGGCACTTTATTGGTTTTTTGTCATCCTGGCATCAATACCACTGTTCAATATATTTTGGTATAAGTGGAGCGTGCTTACATGTGCGCTTACCGCGTTTTTCTTGATACGTACGCGCAAATAGCAACTTTGTCATTACCATAGATTGTTGTAGACGTTTTCTGGGGAACGTGGTATGATAACCGTAGCATTATGAATCTGTACAAAATGAAAAAGCAATATACGTCGTGGACGATGCTCGCTGTGCTTGTAGTGGGCGGCTTTGCTTTTGTGACTGTTGCGCAGGAGCAACGCACATCAACGCTTCCGCTTACCGTTGACCGTGATCAAGATGGTCTAAGCAACAAAGAGGAGGAGCTCTACGGCACAAATCCCGATGTGCGTGATACGGATGGCGATGGGTACTCTGACGGTGTGGAGGTGGAGAGCGGCTACGACCCGCTTGTGCCGGCTGCCAAGGGCGACCGGCTGATGGGCATCACTAACGGTCGTGATACAAGTGGTGCGGATATTGCGTATTCACGCAACCTCACCAACGAGTTACGTACGCGTGTGGCAGGCATTGCCTTTGATGTTGTTAATGGCAAACAAGTGACACTTGATGATGTTGATAAGGAAATAGGCGACTTTCTTGAAAAGAATGCCATTGATTTAGATGATGTTGTCATAAATGTTAATGATATCCATGTCAAAAAGCAGAACTATGAGGACATGAGTTCCAAGGAGCGTAAACAGCAAGTAAAAAAAGATGTAAAAACATACATGACGGCTCTTACGTATGTCATTTCGCTTTACGCGCCGCAGTCATTGAATAGTATTGGGGCAGATGCCTTTGCTCAACAAATGGTAGCCCAAACGGCAAGTCTGGAGGACGACTATACAAATACGACGTACTTTGAACAGTTTGTGCCACGTGGTGAGAAGTTGCTTGCGGAACTCAACAACATTGAAGTCCCGGAGGTAATGCTCCCTCTTCATGTAGAGGGACTCAAAATCGCACATACGGCAATCTCTATCGGGAAGTCGTTTGAGGATATTTCACCGGATGATCCTGCTGGCGCAGCTCTTATATTCTCACGTGCACGCGCGCTGATGGTGCTAGTTGCTGATTTTTCAGAGAGAGCAACGGAAGAAATGGCAAAATACGATATTACCCTTTAGGAAAACCATTCTATGAAGGCTTCTTGTGTAAAAAGACGCATAACCCTGTGCACACTAATAATCGCATGTAGTGTAACGTTCGGCACGCCACATGCACGTGCGCAATCATGGGGTGATAATCCATCGTCGCAGATTTTCAAATCTGCGCTGGAAGAGATGACAAAAATCATTGATGAAATTCAAAAAGCCGTTGTGCTTGTTGTTTTGATACAGAGTGTCACAACACAGATTAATCAGATTATTGAGTCAGCCGGCGGCGCGATCGTTGGAACAGCCGGCTGGCTTGCATATTTTCATGAGGTTGATGAGGCCGCACGTGTCAAAACACGAAACGAACTCAGCATCTTGACACGTGGTGGGACGACAGGATTTAAGCAGAGCGTTGGTGACGCAGGAGACAGTATTCAGGGACGCATTCGCAAATTTGCTGAATCAAGCTTCAGCGAGAAAAAAGAACAACAAGTGTCTTCCGGGGATTTTTTGCGTAATGGCGATATCGGAACAGTAAATAATTTAACAGGAAAAAGCGAACTTAATAACATCGCATCGTTCACGGCGACACTCAATCCGCAAAATTCGTTTATGATAAGTCAAATTGGTGCTGATAAGTTTGCAGAAGCACGTAAGGAAGAGTTGCGCGCACGTGAATTCAAGCAGATAGGTGCCGGCTTCAACAGCGCGCGACCGGGGCAAACAGCTGCCACTGTCTACAACACTGAACAGGAAGCGATTGGGTCAATTTTGCGTAATAATAATCTATCACCAACAACAAAATCAATACTCGGTGTTTCGCTAAATCGTCTCCTTAAGGATTTAGGTGGTAAGGCTGAAGATGCCGTCGGCAAAAAGATTAAAAGTGCGAAGAATGATTTAAAGGAAACATTTAACAAGATTGGTGGCTCCAAGGAGTTTGAGAAGAGTTACTAGGGCGAAATAACGCCGTCCACGTCAGGGCGGCTTTTTTGTCTGGACATTTTGGAGTACTGAGGGTATGATGGTGTGGA
>JALVFC010000072.1 GCA_027030285.1 Thiotrichaceae bacterium
CATGCCGGGTGACAATGTAAAAATAACCGTCACCCTGATAGCTCCGGTAGCTATGGAAGAAGGACTACGCTTTGCAATCCGTGAAGGTGGTCGTACCGTAGGCGCTGGCGTGGTTGCCAAGGTTATTGAATAATAGATTGAGCTGTTAGTTAAAGCTTTCTTATTTACGAGTATAAATTATGTCAGGTCAAAGAATCCGTATTCGCTTAAAGTCATTCGATCATCGTTTGATTGATCGCTCAGCGAAAGAAATTATAGAAACGGCAAAAAGATCGGGTGCGCGTGTAAAAGGCCCGATTCCATTGCCAACACGCAAGGAGCGTTTCACTATTCTTATTTCACCACATGTGAACAAAGATGCTCGTGATCAATATGAAATTAGAACTCACAAGCGTTTAATGGATATTCTTGATCCAACAGAGAACACTGTTGATCTGTTAATGAAGCTGGATTTGGCAGCTGGCGTGGATGTGCAAATAAAGCTTAACTAATAGCAATTTTTCTGCTATATTGCGCCGCTCTCAAAGTGGCCCGGACTTTCCGGGCCACTTTTTTCTACCCTGTTTTTTATAAATGAGGCGGGTTGGAAAAGCGGCAAAACAAAAGATTTTTTGGAGAAGTTCAATGGCAATCGGTCTAGTAGGTCGTAAAGTTGGTATGACTCGCCTCTATAACGAGGATGGCTCTGCTACGCCAGTAACTGTATTAGAGATGACTCCTAACCGGATCTCTCAGGTGAAGACAGTTGAAACTGACGGTTATAACGCAATTCAGACAACATCAGGTGTAAAAAAAGCCTCACGTGTCAACAAGCCAGAAGCGGGACATTTTGCGAAGGCAGGTGTTGAAGCGGGAACCGTGACACGAGAGTCACGTGTTGATGATGTTGAAGGTTTTGAGCTGGGATCTGATGTGACAGTGGCAATGTTTGAAGTTGGGCAAAAAATTGATGTTACCGGGACAACCCAGGGTAAGGGTTATGCAGGTGTAATCAAGCGACATAACTTTGCAGGCAAGGATGCAACGCACGGCAATTCAATTAACCATAGAACACCAGGTTCTATCGGACAGTGTCAAACACCTGGCCGTGTATTCAAGGGTAAAAAAATGACCGGGCATATGGGTAACGTGCAACGAACTCAGCAAAACCTTACGGTTGTTCGGGTCGATGCAGATAAAAACCTTCTTCTGGTCAAGGGTGCTGTGCCTGGTTCGAAAGGTGGCAGTGTGGTTGTTAAAGCAGCAGTGAAGGCGTAGCTATGGAATTACAAGTAATAAATGGTAGCAAGCTGGAGTTGTCAGAAGATGTGTTTGCTAAAGATTTTAATGAGCCCCTGGTTCATCAGGCTGTAGTTACCTATTTAGCGGGTGGGCGTGCTGGCACAAAAGCACAAAAAAACCGCTCTGCAGTAAGTGGTGGTGGCATTAAGCCGTGGCGTCAGAAGGGAACTGGGCGTGCCAGAGCTGGAACGATTAGAAGTCCGTTATGGCGTTCTGGTGGCGTGACATTTGCTGCGAAAAATCGCGATTACACGAAAAAGATGAACAAAAAGATGTATCGCGGTGCAATGCGCTCTATCTTTTCTGAGTTGCTGCGCAGTGAGCGTTTGCTTGCTGTTGAAGCCTTTGGTATCGAAGAGCCAAAGACAAAAGCGCTGTTGTCAAAGCTGGATGAGTTGGCTGGTACTGTTGATGTGTTGTTGCTTGTCGATACTGTGGACAGGAATCTGGAGTTGTCAGCCAGAAATCTGCATAAATGTGAAGTTGCGACTGCATCTAGTGTAAACCCTGTTAGTTTGATTGCTCATGAGAAAGTCATCGCAACTCAAGCAGCTATTGAAAAAATTCAGGAGTGGTTGTCATGAAAGAAGAACGTATGTATCACGTAATACGTGGTCCACATGTTACTGAAAAAACAGCTTTGCTGGCAGAGGAAGGCAATAAACAGGTTTTCAGGGTGGATTTAACCGCAACTAAAACTGAAATAAAGAAAACCATCGAAACCTTGTTTGAGGTGGATGTGACAAAAGTTCGCACGGTTAAAGTGAAAGGCAAGACCAAAAACTTTGGACGCCGCAGCGGAAAAAGAAATGATTGGAAAAAAGCATACGTTACTCTGGCTGAAGGGCAGAGTATTGGTGCTGATCAAAACCCTTAAAGGTGGAATGAGTTATGGCTATAGCTAAGATGAAACCAACCTCACCCGGTCGTCGCCACCAGGTAAGGGTTGTAAATAAGGACTTACATAAAGGCAAGCCGCATAAAGCTTTGCTTGAACCAAAAAGTAAATCCGGTGGGCGAAATAATAAAGGTCGAATTACCACGCGCCATAGAGGTGGTGGACACAAGCAGCATTACCGTATTATCGATTTCAAGAGAAATCACAAGGACGGTATCCCGGCTGTAGTTGAAACAATTGAATATGATCCAAACAGAACAGCTAATATTGCATTGCTAAAGTACGCCGATGGTGAGCGAACTTATATCATTGCACCTAAAGGCTTGAAGGTAGGTGATGCTATCCAGAGTGGAAGTGAGGCGCCTATTGCTATCGGTAACTGTTTGCCGATGATTAATATTCCGGTTGGTACAGTTGTACATTGTGTGGAAATGAAGCCAGGCAAAGGGGCGCAAATGGCCCGTAGTGCTGGTACATCTGCACAGATAGTTGCTCGCGAAGGGCGCTTTGTAACTTTGCGTTTACGCTCAACCGAGATGCGCAAGGTTCTTTCAGAGTGTCGCGCAACAATTGGTACGGTTAGTAACTCCGAGCATTCCCTGGTTAAGCTGGGTAAAGCTGGTGCAAGCCGTCATCGTGGTATTCGCCCTACCGTTCGTGGTGTTGCCATGAACCCGGTAGATCATCCGCATGGTGGTGGTGAAGGTAAAACGGCAGGTGGTCGTCACCCTGTTTCACCTTGGGGTACCCCGGCAAAAGGATTCAAGACGCGCAAGAATAAACGTACTGACAAGATGATTGTACGTCGTAGAAACAAAGGTAAGAGGTAAGAATCGTGCCACGTTCACTTAAAAAAGGACCGTTTGTTGATCATCATCTGATGAAAAAGGTACAAACTGCTGTTGCTAACAATGATCGGAAGCCGATCAAGACATGGTCTCGCAGATCAATGATTTTGCCTGATATGGTGGGATTGACAATTGCTGTGCATAATGGTCGTCAGCACGTGCCGGTACTGATTAATGAAAATATGGTTGGACATAAGCTGGGTGAGTTCTCACCTACCCGCTTGTTCCGTGGTCACGCAGCTGACAAGAAAACAAAGAAATAGGTTTTAAAATGGAAACAGCAGCAAGATTAAAATTTGCACGTATTTCACCACAAAAATGCCGTCTGGTGGCTGACCAGGTGCGCGGTCTTTCTGTGGAGAAAGCGCTTGATGTGTTGAAGTTTAGCCCCAAAAAAGCAGCAAAGATTATCATTAAGGTTTTAGAGTCTGCCATAGCTAATGCTGAACATAATGAAGGTGCAGATATAGATGAACTGAGTGTTACTCAGATCTATGTAGATGAAGGTCCTACCATGAAGAGAATTCGTCCACGTGCCAAAGGCCGTGCCAATAGAATACTAAAGCGAACCAGTCATATCACGCTGATGGTTGGTGATGGCGAGAAAGACTGAGGAATAAGTTATGGGACAGAAAGTACATCCAATTGGTATGCGTCTTGGAATAGCCACTGACTGGCGTTCAAAGTGGTATGCAGAGGGCACAGAGTATTCCGAGTTTTTACTTAAGGATATTGAGGTACGTGAGTTTCTGATGAAGAAGCTAAAGAACGCATCTGTTGCCGATGTGCGTATCGAACGCCCAGCAAAATCCGCTTTTATCACGATTCATACAGCTCGCCCTGGTATCGTTATCGGCAAGAAAGGTGAGGATATCGAAAAGCTACGTGCCGAAGTATCGAAAATGCTCGGGTTACACCCAAACAGCGTAAAAGTAAATATAGAAGAAATCCGTAAGCCGGAAACAAACGCACTATTAATTGCAGACAGTATCGCACAGCAGCTTGAACGCAGGATTATGTTTCGCCGAGCAATGAAGCGTGCGGTTGGAAACGCAATGCGTCTGGGCGTCAAGGGAATCAAGATTCGCATAGCTGGTCGTTTAAATGGTGCTGAAATTGCACGTGCTGAATGGACACGTGATGGACAGGTGCCCCTGCATACATTACGTGCAGATATTGACTATGCTACTGCTACCGCAGCAACTACATATGGAAATATCGGTATTAAAGTTTGGGTTTATCACGGTGAAGTGTTCGATCTGGAAGAGAAGCGTAATCGCAATAATAAAGCATCTTCTAGTCGCAGAAATAAGAAAAGGTAGTCGATATGTTACAACCTAAGAAGACAAAATTTCGCAAGCAGCATAAAGGCAGAAATCGCGGCTTGGCTACAGTAGCCAATAAGGTGAGTTTTGGTGAGTTTGGTTTAAAGTCAGTAGACAGAGGTAGATTAACTTCTCGCCAGATTGAAGCTGCACGTCGTGCCATGACTCGTCATATAAAGCGCGGTGGGAAAATCTGGATACGTGTGTTTCCTGATAAGCCTATAACAACCAAGCCACTGGAAGTGCGTATGGGTAAAGGTAAGGGTAATGTGGAGTACTGGGTTGCTCCTATTCAGCCAGGCAGAATGTTGTTTGAAATGGAAGGTGTGAGTGAAGAGCTGGCTCGTGAGGCGTTTGAACTTGCTGCTGCCAAGCTGCCCATCAAGACAACTTTTGTGATACGCCAGGTAATGTAAGG
>JALVFC010000073.1 GCA_027030285.1 Thiotrichaceae bacterium
CATCGGCAATAGCACGCAACTCCTGTGGCGTACATACCCCGCCAAACATACGCGGTACTACTGAGTAAGTACCATCTTTCTGGATATTGCCGTGCGCCCGCTCATTAATAAAGCGTGATTGGGGATCGTTGTACTCAGGGTATTCACACAGCAGATAATAGTTGGTTGCCTGACGACAAATCGCACAACCATCTTCCGTTTTCCAGTCCAGCGACTTGCGCACACTATCATGATCTTTCAGACCCAGCTTGCGGATCGCATCTCGGACTTCATCATGGGTCAGATCGGTGCAGCCACACATTGGCTTTTTGCTTGGTGCCTGGGAATAATCCCCCCCCAGTGTATGCGCCAGCAGAGATTCAACCAGTCCGGTACAGGAACCACAGGAAGCCGATGCTTTGGTGTGCGCACGCACATCTTCCAGAGTAAACAGCTTTTTCTCGGTAATGGCTGAGACAATTTCCCCTTTGCAAACACCATTACAGCCACAAATCTCGGCATCATCCGCCATCGCAGCAACACGCGTTTCATCACCATGCCCGGCATCTCCCAGATGCGCCTGACCAAACAGCACCGTATTGCGGAAATCTGAAATATTCGTGCCATCTTTCATCATCTGGAAATACCAGGTGCCATCAATGGTATCGCCATATAGCACCGTACCTACAATCACATCATCACGCAACACAATTTTCTTGTAGACACCATTGGCAATATCATGGAACAGCAATTCATCGGTACCCTCATCACCATGAAAATCACCTGCCGAGAACAGATCAATGCCAGTGACCTTGAGCATGGTTGAGGTCACAGTGCCCTCATAACGGGCAATACCCAGCTCTGCCAGATGGTTAGCAGCTACTTTTGCCTGCTCAAACAATGGCGCAACCAGGCCGTAGCAAACACCACGATGTTGCACACATTCACCCACGGAATAGATATTGGGATCAAAAGTCTGCATAGTGTCGCTGACCACAATACCGCGCTCACAGTGCAGACCTATTTGTTTGGCAAGTTCGATATTAGGCACGATACCCACCGCCATGACGACAAAATCGGTATCAATCGTTTCGCCATTTTTAAACTTCAAGCCCGTAACACGGTCATCACCCAGAATTTCTTCGGTGGCATAGCCCATAAGGAACTGCATGCCCTGCTCTTCCAGCGAGGTTTGCAGCATTTTTGCGGCGGGCTTGTCCAGTTGACGCTCCATCAGGGAGTCCATCAGATGAACCACGGTAACATCCATGCCCTGCTTCATCAGCCCATTGGCAGCTTCCAGCCCCAACAGGCCACCACCGATCACCACGGCTTTTTTATAGTTCTCAGCCGTTTCAATCATCATATCCACATCATTGATGTCACGGAAACCAATCACACCGTACTTGTCAGCACCGGGTAATGGCAGCATGAAAGATTTGGAACCCGTGGCAATCAGTAACTTGTCGTAAGGAACCACTGTGCCGTCTTCCGCTACCACTTCCTTACGGTTACGGTGTACGTCCACAACCTTAACGCCCTTGTAAAAGGTAATATTGTTATCGGCATACCATTGCTCATCATTTAACATGATTTCATCGATGGTTTTTTCATTCGCCAGAACGGGCGACAACATAATACGGTTGTAGTTGCCATAAGGCTCTTCCCCAAACACCGTAATATTGTATTTCTCATCATCAAGCTTCAGTAATTCCTCAATGGTGCGCATACCCGCCATGCCATTGCCGATGAGTACCAGATTTTGTTTCATAGTCCACTGCTCCGTATTTTGTGTCATTTATGCTTGCCAGACTTATAAGCAATTTTCATGCCAAAAAACATGAAGGAGGGGTAAGTTCGATGACTTCTGTTGAAGAATATCAGCAAACACTAATAAAGAAGCGGCTAAACAGACATAGATGTATTGACCATATCAGCCACTGGTACTCGTTCACCTTCCCTTCCACAATGATAAAATGAACAATCCTGGTGCATATCGCAACAAGACGATTCAGAATAGTGCTAAAAACAAAAAATACTTGCACAAGACGCCTTAAATACAAGCATGTGCTACATCAATAGCAATAAAAGGAAAAAACAATTCATTAGGGAACTCTTATATAGCAGTCACCTTTCTGTTCCAACTGACTAATATCAAAATACTCCTAACACATTTGGCACGCAATTTGCTTAATATTTGTTGTACTCAATTCCCGGCAAGCAACAGGAGCAGAAATCAATGTCGCAAAAATTCAATCTGTTCGCATTCCAGCAGAAAAATATTCGTATATTACATTTCACATGGTTTGCATTTTTTATGACCTTCGTGGTCTGGCTAGGGCTTGGTCCCATGATGCCCTTTATCAAGGAGTCACTGGGGTTAACTGACCAACAGGCAAAAGTACTATTGATTTTGAATGTTGCCATGACCATACCCTCCCGAATCATTGTGGGTATGCTGGTGGATCGTTTTGGTCCACGCATTATGTACACATCAATACTGGTACTCGGTGGTCTCATCAGTATTGCCTTTGCCTGGTCAAACTCTTACGAGCAATTGGCGATATTACGTTTCCTGTCCGGCTTTATCGGGGCAGGCTTCGTTGTCGGCATTCGCATGATTGGCGAGTGGTTTCCCGCCCGGCAAACAGGTGTTGCACAGGGTATCTACGGTGGCTGGGGTAACTTTGGCTCTGCCGGTGCCGCATTTACACTACCCATTATTGCCACACAAATCGGCGGCAGTGATAGCTGGCGCTATGCCATCACCGCTGCCAGTTTAGCTGCCATTGCCTATGGCATTTTGTATTACTTTATTGTGCGCAACACACCGAAAGGATCTACCTATTTCAAGCCCAAAAAGACAGGCGCAATGGAAGTAACCAGCGGCAAAGACCTGATACTTTATATGCTGATGAATATTCCACTGCTGCTGGCACTGGGTGTATTAACCTGGAAATTGTCACCCGCTAAAATGGGGCTGATAGACGCCGCAACAGCCGACATTATCTATATTGTTCTGGTTGCTATCTATCTCATGCAGGTCTGGAAAATATGGCACATCAATTCACATATCCTGAAAGAACCCGTACCTGAAATGCAGCGTTTCAAATTCAAGCAAGTCGCAATTCTGGATATGGCATATCTGGTCACGTTTGGTACTGAGCTGGCAGTCGTTTCCATGCTTGCCATGTTTTATGTTTCCTGGTTTGATGTACCCAAAGTGACCGCTGCACTGCTGGCGGGCATCTACCCCTTTATCAACCTGTTTGCTCGTCCCGGAGGCGGGTTAATCAGTGACAAGATCGGTCGCAGACGCACCCTGATTATTGTCTTTATGGGCATTGCCATCAGTTTTCTTGCTCTCGGGATGGTTAGCAAGCAGTGGTCAGTCTGGCTGGTCGTTGCCATGACCATTGCTGGCGGCATCTTCTCCAAGGCAGGCTCGGGTGCTGTCTATGCCATGGTTCCCCTGATTCAGCGCCGCATGACCGGGCAGATTGCTGGCATGGTAGGTGCCTTTGGAAATGTCGGTGCGGTTATCTTTCTAACTGTAAACTCACTGGTAGACTACAATCAATTCTTTATGTTTATTGGTATTATATCTGCGATTGTATTTGTCCTGATTCTTGCTTTCCTGGAAGAACCTGAAGGACGTATGGTGGAAACCTTACCAGACGGGACGGTACAACTGATTGATGTAAAATAGCTAGTGCAGTAAAAGCTACAATTGTAGGGTGTACCGGACGAAGGAGGCGCACCATAATCACACACTTTCGGTGCGTCTCGTCCCTCGGCTCACCCTACGAATGAATACCTGTACAGTCTCTTTAGACCGTCAGATTGTTAGTCGCATTAGCCGAATGCTGTACTTGTAACTACTCGCAGCCGAACATAACCAAGGAAAATACCTCCCCATGACGCAATCATTAAGCATCAGCCTCGGACAATGCACCGAAGCTGGCAAAAAAGATGATAATGAGGATTTTCTCGGTGCACTGATACCCGACGATGCCCTGTTAGAGAGCAAAGGCATCGCCGTTGCCATCGCCGATGGCATGAGTGGCAGTGATGGTGGCAAGGAAGCCAGCAATATGAGTGTGCGCATGTTTCTGGATGACTACTACAGCACACCCGATTCCTGGTCTGTAAAAAAAGCCGTCACCAAAGTCATGTCGGCCATGAACAGCTGGCTCTATAGCCAGGGGCAACGCCAGTATGATACTGCCAGGGGGATGGTAACAACCTTTAGCGCCTTCATCCTGAAATCACAGACCTTACACCTGTTTCATATTGGTGACAGCCGGGTTTATCGTCTGCGCGATGGCGACATGGAACAACTCACCCAGGATCATCGCATCTGGATCAGCAAGGACAGAGAATATCTCAGCCGGGCGCTGGGCATTGATATCAATCTTAATATTGACTATCAAAGCAGCGTCGCAAAAGAAGGCGATATTTACCTGCTTAGCACCGATGGTATCCACGATTTTGTCAGCGATGCCGAGATTCAGGAGCATATCCAGGCACATCAGGCGGACCTGCAAAAAACAGCAGAACGACTGGTCGAAGCAGCCAGACAAAATCAGAGCGATGACAACCTTAGTTGCCAGCTAGTCAGAATAGAAACACTCCCTGAACCAGACAAGGAAGAGTTTTACGAATCACTCACCAGCCTGCCATTTCCACCCGACCTGAAAGGTGGCGACATCATGGATGGTTACAAAATCATCCGCGAGCTAAAAGCCTCCTCACGCAGCCAGGTTTATCTGG
>JALVFC010000074.1 GCA_027030285.1 Thiotrichaceae bacterium
AAAACTCTGTGCGGGTGAACTGGAGCCTGTACTGGATACACTGAAATACATCAGACACAAGACTGATGCCTGGCTGGAAATCACCACGCTGATAGTGCCAGACAGCAATGATAGTGACGCAGAGCTGGAGCAAATGGCACGCTGGATTATGGATAACCTGGGGGCGGATGTTCCACTGCACTTTTCGGCTTTTCACCCTGACTGGAAAATGCAGGATGTACCCGCGACCCCAACAGAAACACTAAACCGTGCACGAGAAATTGCCCTGAAAAATGGTCTGCAATATGTTTACACGGGCAATGTGCATGACATAGCGGGTGGCACAACATTTTGTCACCATTGCGGTGAAGCTTTAATCAAGCGTGACTGGTATACACTGCTCGAATGGCACTTAACTGACAAAGGACATTGCGAATACTGTGGCACAAAATGCGCAGGGGTATTTGAAGACAAGCCAGGTAACTGGGGTGCAAAACGCATGGCTGTACCGATTACACAGTTTGCAGCATAGCGACTACCTGTTAACAGCAATCTGTTTACTAATGCAGTTTGTTAGCACCCTGCTGCGTTCCGTGTGGCACACCATCACGCGGAAAGATTCTTTCTATATCAATACTATCCAGTTCATAATGCTGGTTGCAAAACTCACAATCCATGCTGATTTTACCTTGCTCAGCAAGAATCCCCCTGGCTTCCTGCTCACCCATGGAATAAATGGCATTTTCAATTTTTTGCTGCGAGCAAGTACATGCAAAATGCAGTGGCACCGCGTCATACAGTCGCAAATCTTCTTCATGGTAAAGTCGGTGCAATAATTCAGACGCATCCAGCGTCAGCAACTCCTGATCCGTCAGCGTTTCCGCCAACGCCGTCGCATGCTGCCAGTTTTCCTCTGCTACCTCAGGTTTAATCGTTGAATCAGCGGGCAAGCTTTGCAACATTACCCCCGCCACACGCTGCTTGTCAGCTGCCAGCCACAAACGTGTATTCAACTGCTCGGACTGGGCAAAATAACTACCCAGACAGTCTGCCAATGACGCGCCTTGCAACGCCACCAGACTTTGATAACGCTCCCCTTGCTGCTGCCCCGGCTGTGGCTTGTTTTCAACGGTAATCACCATGGTTCCTGCGTCAAACAAATCATTAAAACCGGCATCCTCGGTAATCTCGCCCTGCCAGTGTGCAATACCGCGCAAGCCGCCATCAGACGTAGCCTGTACCACCAGCATGGTAACTGGCTGCGTGCCCTGTATCTGCATCACCAGCGAACCATCAAACTTTAAAGACTCCGCCAGCAAGCTAACCGCCGCCAAAGCCTCACCCAGCACGCGCTCCACAGGCGGGGGATAATCAGCGGTATCACGAATGGACTGCCAGGCGGATTCCAGCTGAACCCACTCGCCACGAATATGCAGATTCTCCAGTAAAAAACGATGTAGCTTGTCAGCCATAAAAGGTCACCTTAAAGTATCAGTCGTTGCCACTCAGCCATGCGCCACCAGCAAATAAATCACCAGCAGAAAAATAGCCACCATCGTACTGGTCTCCACCCAGTTCACCTTGCCATCGTCCTGCACTGCCTTCCATAACACCAGCATGGAAGGAAAACCCAGCAAAATCGCACTGGTAGTATGCATATCAATGGGAATCACGTCATCCACACCACCAACAGGCGGAATCAGCCCCGCCTGCGTAAAGGCAGCCAGCAATATCATGGCAATCGGCAACACCAGAAACGGCACCTGAGTAATCGCCCCGGAGGCATTCGCCATAGCAATACTATATTTCTTCTGAAAATGCGCCGTCCCGATCATAATAAAAGCCCCCGCCGCAGAAAACACACTTAGAATCACCGCGCCAAACATCTCGGAATAACCCGCCTGCGCCAGCTCATGCACCAGAATACCGGCAAACTCACCCACTGCATGACCACCAATCACAGATACCCCCAAACCCACCAGACCAAACAATGCAATGGCAAGCCAACTCATCTGCCGAGCATCATCTGCACCATCCACAGGTACATCTTCAGCGGATTCTGGCTGATGATTACCAGAAAAGCGCTGCACCAGACGACTCACAGCAACCACCTGAATCAACAGCAAAATCACACCAAACACATACAAATCCGTGACATTCAGTGAAGGATTAGCCGTACCGCGCACCGCAAAAGCCTTCATCAGCAACATAATCACCCCCAGACTAAAAAACACCCCCGCCGCAGCCGCATACAGATCCGTACTCAAGCCCACCAAAGGCTTCGGCAAATGCGCATTCCCCTCCACATCACGCGGCAAGGCACCACAATACAGCCCAAAAGCCGCCGCCCCCACATGCAAGGTCAACACCGTCACAATAAAACCAATCCGTGGTGTCGCCATCAACACAAACGCCAACATCACCAACTCAGGAATATTACTCGACACCCCCGCCATCGTACCCGCCACAAACGAATTCATCTTCTTGCGCCGCGCATAACCATCCACCGCCTTAATCATCATTTCAGACGAAGCAAACACCACCATCAAGCCACCCACGCCCAAAACCAACGCCAGCAACCAGCCATGCGAAGGAATCAGAAAAGTTGCCGCCGCCACCAGCGCAAGCCCCGCCAGCAACAGCCATAACCATTGTTTACCACCGTGAGAAGAATCAGACATAACAACCTCTTTTATCCGGATGTATAGAGTTACAAAACGGGACATTCTAGCCCATTCCTCCACAGAACGCACAGAACATGCAACACACCTGGACGTGCGACTTCAGTCGCGCCTGCGGAACCTGTTCTCCACACTACTTGTTGAATCAATTCCGTATTTTGATGCTCCCCTTATGCGCGGCTAAAGCCGCACATCCTGAAAAGACATCATGCCAATAATTTGAATAAACCTCACTCATTGTCATCCAATTCCAGATATTGCTATACTCACCACATGGAAATGACCATCAACACACCCATCGCAAACCTGCTAAAACACTGGCTCATTCGCACATCAAACGCAGCCAGACACCCCCTTATTCACTAAACAATAAACTGAACCAGGCTGCGGGAACCCACTCCCACAGCCAAAGACTGGATTCCCGCCCCTCCCAACAAGGAATCCAGATGACGACACCAACAACACCCACTGCACCCATAGCAACGACAGCACCGCCACAAACAACAGCCAGCCAGCTACGCTCAGGCATGCTCTTCGCCATCGCTGGCACAGCACTTTTCTCCGTCAAATCCATCTTCATCAAACTGGCATTCCAGCAAGGCATCGATGCCACCACCCTGCTCACCCTGCGCATGCTCATCGCCATGCCCTTTTACCTACTGATACTTGGCTACGCCATCAAAACCCGCCCCCACAAAGCGGCATTCATCACCCAAAAAACAGTCCTTCAAACAATAGGACTAGGCTTTCTCGGCTACTATCTGGCATCCTGGCTGGACTTCGTCGCGCTAGGCTACATTACCGCACAGCTTGAGCGCCTCACCCTGTTCACCTACCCGGTTATGGTCGCCCTGCTAAGCTGGATTTTCTTCAGGGAAAAAATCACTCTGAATATCATACTGTCACTCATAGTCAGCTATGCCGGAATCAGCCTCCTGTTCTCCAGCGAATCATCAGCCAGCACAGTAGCGCATGCACAAACCACATCAGGAGCCCTGCTCGTGGCTTTGGCAGCACTGAGCTTTTCCATATACGTCATCTTCAGCAAAGCCCTGATCACACGACTCGGCAGCCTGATATTCACCAGCATCGCCATGTCATCATCATCCGTGTTCATCAGCATCCACTTCCTGGCAACCCACCCATTATCAAGCCTTATCGTGTCAGCAAAACTCTGGGGACTGGCATTCCTGCTCGCCATCTTCAGCACACTGATACCCAGCTTCCTCACCAGCGAAGCCATCCATCGCATCGGCGCCACCCGCACCAGCATCACCGGCACCCTCGGCCCCGTCATCACCATCCTGCTCGCAGTCAATATACTGGGAGAACCCTTCGGCTGGGCACAAGTCATCGGTTTGCTATTAGTCTTGCTGGGAGTCAGCCTGCTGAGAATCAGAACGCAGAAAAAAGAATAAGGAAGTAGTCCGCATGCAATGCGGGAATAGCGGATAAATCTGGGCTACTGCCTTGCCACCTTATCGAATCATCACGACGAAGTACTACGCCCGTTATTATCTTCTTGTAATCAACAAAAATTATTAAAAAACCGACCTGCCTGGTCATGCGATGACCAGGCAACTCGTGTAAACTGCAAAAATAATCACCACCCTAAGGCAAGTCGCGAATAACACAGGAGAAAAATATTGGAAGCCCTGACAGACCTCAAAGCCATCCTGCACTCCAAAAGAGCAAACATCTACTACCTGGAAAAGTGTCGTGTCATGCAAAAAGACGGTCGAGTTCTGTACCTCACCGAAGATAGCGTAGAAAAGCGATACTGGAACATCCCCATCGCCAATACCACCTGCATCCTGCTGGGCACAGGCACCTCCATCACCCAGGCAGCCGTCAGAATGTTAGCCTCAGCAGGCGTACTCATCGGCTTTAGTGGAGGTGGCGGAACCCCATTACTGGCAGCCAACGAAATCGAATGGCTCAACCCCCAAAGTGAATATCGCCCCACCGAATATGTACAAAACTGGCTATCTTTCTGGTTTGATGATGACAAACGCCTGCAAGCCGGTAAACGAATCCAGCAATTACGCCTGGATTATATGCACCGCGTATGGAGCAAGGACAAAGACC
>JALVFC010000075.1 GCA_027030285.1 Thiotrichaceae bacterium
AAGAATGTGGCTCAAAAAATGAGACAATTAACAAGAAATACGAGAATGGTTCTGGATTATTTGAAAATGACGGCCAACTCACACCCTCTTTCAATGACTTAGGAATGAAAACAAATTTACCGTGGTAATTATATATAGGAAACTTGACTTGTTAATGCTAAACCTGTTCTGGATGAAGCCTGACAAAAGTATGAGAGTTCGTGTTTTAAACCTTGATAGCTGTTTTATAAGTTGTCTAGCCAGGCAGCAACGCGCTCAACCAGAGCATCGCCCTGGTCGGTAAAATAATGGTCGGCAGCAGGAACAATGACTTGTCTGGATTTTGGGTTACCGACCTTATCTATCGCTGTCTTGCGTTCAGTTGCCATTCTGATCACAGCGGGGTAGTCTTTCTCTCCATAGATATCCAGCACTGGTACAGTCATAGAATCCAGTGGGAATGGCTGTGCCATTTTTTGCCGATAATCAGTAGCTCCCATGCCTGCGCCGATATACGCATCAATCATTCCATCACCTTTTTTTCTGATCCAGTCCATTGCCATATGCGCGCCACAGCTATGTGCCAACAGGACAATTTTCTTAATGCCTTGATCCTTAAGATATCGGATTCCAGCTTCAATGCGTGGGGCTGCCAGTGCAAACAAGGGCACATAGTCATAGTATTTGGCTGTTTTCTCCAGAACTGGCATTTGCAGGGACAAGGTGCGCCAACCCTGGGTTGGAAGCTGGGTGCGTAGTGGCTGAATAGCGTCGGCCCAATTCGGGTGAAAGCCTCTACCGTGCAGGATGATAATACCCCCCTTGGTTTTTCCTTCGGCTGCCATGTCAAGCGCCATAAAAGATTGACCGTTAGCACTCAGAGAAATGACTTCACCATCGAGAATTGTCTCTTCAACTTCACTTGCCATACGTTTTTCGCGTGCCAAGTCAGGCTCTGCCGTGGCATGTTTTGTTGTGGCGTATGTTAGCTGACTCAAACAATAAAAAAGAAGTGTAATAATAGTCAGAGATGTTCGGCGTGTGATATTCATAGTGCTCTCGGGTGATGATCCTAGGAGCTTGTCCGAGAACTAAGTTTCTTAAAATTTTAATCAATATATAGTGGTTCTTGCAATAAAAAACACTATATGTTGTTGCTGTATTTTTTAAAAGCTAGTTCTCGGACAGTTTCCTAGGAAGAGAAGGTTAGTACAAAATATGTTGATATCTGGAATGCAACATGTTTTTAAGGTCAGTCAGATTTTTCTGGTATTCCTGATACCTTAATTTCATTTCTACTATGGCATAAAAAGTCGGGTATCAAAAAACCCCCCATTTACAGTGAAGTATTGCTGGGCTGTTGATGCTGGCTAAACGAAGAGTTGCTGGGTATGGCAAAAGATATCTAAAGTCAGTATCTTATATGTGATCTTATTCATATTGGGGACAGGGGGTTGGGCTATTGTTCTGTGAGATATTTTATATAAAGAACCAATATACATAAGAAATAGTTATGGTTGTTTGCCTTTGAATGAGTGGATATATGATTGTTTATCTGATACTTTGGTCTCGGGTAGGTAATAAAATTATAGGGTTGTATGAAAAAATTAACTTTAATTTCAAGTCTGCTTTTTACAAGCATATTCGTATTTTCTGCTGTAACGGCTGCTGATGAACAGAAATCCTCAAGTGAAATGACCGTAGTCAGTGAGTCAACAAAAATTGAAGACACACAAGGCAAGACCACTGATGCTAGTGCTCCAACCGAGAGTGCCCAATCTGAAAAAGCGGGAAACTCTGATAATGACTCGGATAATAACAAGTCATCTGCATCTGCTATTGGCGAGAAATCATCCAACGAAACCAGCAATGAAAAGTCTGAACAGGGTGAGGCTAAAGCCCAAGAAAAAGGAAGCAAAGCCCAGAAAGGGGAAGATGACGAGCCAGACTGCGACTAGTCACTCTGGTAAGCAGCGCTGAATCTTGCCACTACTGATTATCAGGTATCCGCTTTCCGGGATACAGTCACTAACCGAATAACTGCTTTTGCCTACGCTACCACTAAACCCAAACAAAATGTGGTGGTGTATTGTTTAACCTTAGGAGGAAAATAGAATGAAAGTAACACATACACTTGCGACTTCAATGCTCGTAGCCAGTCTCATGATGGCAGCAACCGTCCAGGCTAAAGATGGTAAACCCGTTGGTATTACCCCTGATTTAAAAGAAGTTACCGTCAAGCATAACGGCAAAGAAGTGAAAATCATGCGAAACCAGGATAACAGCAATACAGTAAATCCTGCTTTTGCAAAAACTTCCCGTCCCTGTCCTCCATTTTGTATCCAGCCTATGAAACTGGCAGAGGGTGTCGAGACGATTGGTGAAGTTGAAGTTATCAATTATGCCAAAAAAATGAGTGATGGTGATGATAGCATTTTACTGGTAGATTCCCGTACGCCGGACTGGGTTGCCAAGGGAACTATTCCTGGCTCTATCAATGTTTCCTGGGTGGAGTTGACTCCTGCCAAAGGAGCAACAACTGAGGGAATTACCAAGGTAATGACTGAAAAATTTGGTGTCAAACTCAAAGAAGGAAAGACAGATGTCGATGTTGATGAGGCAATTGCTGATGGTGACACCAGCAGTGTGTTTGATTACTCTGATGCAAAAACACTGGTAATGTTCTGTAACGGCATGTGGTGTGGACAGTCTCCAGCAAGTATTAAGGCATTGCTGAAGTTTGGTTATCCTGCCGAAAAGATAAAATACTACCGTGGTGGTATGCAGGATTGGGAAATTCTTGGATTATCCACTGCTAAATAATTGCAACTTGTATTGAAGAACTTTTGATTCAGTCAAAAACAGTTCCCTGAGAGAAGAGCCGGTTATTGCCGGCTCTTTTTTGTTAGTTTGCTTTGGAACGTTTTCCGGGGAAATGCCGCCGCATAAACCGCTGTCTTTGCTGTGGCGTCATTTTATTCCAGCGTTGACGAATTTTCTTGCGTCGCTCTGGCGGCAAGGTTTTGAACCATTGCCGTCTTTGCCGGATTCGTTTACGTACTTCAGGTGGTTGCTGACGATACCATTTGAACCAGCGTTTGGCATGCTGGCGCTGTTTGGGTGTCATTTTTTTCCAGTGTTTTAAGCGTTTTTTTAGTAGTTTGCGCTGTTTTGGGGGCATCTTTTTCCACTGTTTGACTGCTTTTTGCAGGCGTTGCTGGCGCTTCTCCGGCAGCGTATCCCATTTTTCATGGAAAGGTTTCAGGATGCGTTGTTCTTCCTGGGATAACTGATTCCAGGGAGTGGCTGATGCGGATGGTGCCAGTAGCATGCATAGCAGTATCAAAGCCCCTGTCGCTAGGTAGTTTCCTGGTTTATTGTGCATTGTCATCACCTGTTTCCTGTTCAGTTTGTTTGTCATCTTTGTCTCGTCTGTCTTCCTGTGTGTCAGTGTCTGTGTTTTCATCGTTGCTGTCCGGTAATGGCATATCTTCCTTGAGCCAGCCATCAATATGGTCTTCTGTCATTTCCTGCATATCTGCCAGGAAATCAAGTAACGCCTTGTCGGGCGGGGCTTCTTCCGCTGCAACGTTAAGGCTGATTGCCAGTAGTAGACCTGCCAGGCAGAGAGTTACTTTATCAGGGCATATCCACATCGTTATACTCCGTGTCTAGCCATTGGTAAAAGGGCATATTGTCATATAAGTCCAGTTCATCATTGCTTGCCAGTAAGTCAAAATCCTCCAGTAAGGTTGGTGTACCTGTGGGATTCAGGTTGTTACCCGACAGTACAATAATGCCTGTGAGCAGGCTGGCTGCCAGCATGCCGCCTGCTATCAACCAACCTTTGCTGGTTTCGCTTTTGCGGCTTTGACCGCCAGCTAATACTTGCTGTCTGTTCTGGTTGAGCCTGGAACGGGTAGAGGCATCCAGTGCGGATACCCGTTGTTGTAGCGACTCCTGTACCCAGGGGATGCCTTTTTTCTCTTTCATGGCGTTTCTCCTGCCAGTTCAAATGTATGATCGGTGAGTAGTTCCTGTAATTTTTTTTGTGCACGATAATAATGAGCCTTTACGCTGCCAGGTGCACACCCCATGATGTCTGCACATTCCTGAATGCTATAGCCCTCCCATGCGCGTAGCAGAAAAACCTGTCGTTGCCTGGCGGGTAGTTTGCGTAGCAGGTTTTCAAAGCGTTCGGCAAAGTCGTCTGTATCGTAAATGGCTGGCGGCATCAGTTCAAAACTGTCAGCTTCAGTATCCAGTATGTCATCCTGATCCTTTGTATTGTGAAACAGGGCAAAGAATCTGGATGTCAGGCTGCGCTTGCGGAGTCTGTCATTAATACAGTTTTGCAACACACGCTGAAACAGTGGTCCCCATTCTGTTTCCGGGTAGCTGGCGTAATGCTTGAAGTGCTTTAGCATGCTATCTTGCACGACATCCAGCGCTTCATCCGGGTTATTCAGGGCAATGCGTGCCATCACAAAAGCTCGTTGCTCTTCCTTGGCAAAAAAGCGATTTAAAGCATCGTGATTCAAAGTTTTATCCTGTTTTTTGCTAAGAAAGCCGTCATACCGGTGCAGACCGATATGACGGGTGATTATTACCAGAAGTAGATCTTTCAACTTTTCTGGAATATGGGTGCCTTACAGTTTGTGATGTCTATGTGCACGCTTGTGTTTTCTGTGTTTCCAGCGATGATTCAGCCGCTCACCACGTCGATCCAGGCGGTTATTGATACGCTGTCCTTTGCGT
>JALVFC010000076.1 GCA_027030285.1 Thiotrichaceae bacterium
CTCCAGGTTAGCCAGCTTAACCAGCAAGCTGGACAGATCAATACTGCCCTGTTTGCTTGCCCAGTTTATATTGGCTTTGCCCTGAGCCTGTTTGGTGAGCGTGCCGCCGGGAATCAGCTTGCCTTTTAGCTCCGTATTCATAGTAAGGTTGGGCACGGTTAGCTGGGATTTTGCAAGGTTGACAGCAAGATCACCGGCTATTTTTGAGTGAGCCTTGCCTTTTTGCAGCATGCCCCCCGTCATGGTTGCATCAACAATCAGGTTGGGTATGGCAAGCTGTTGTTTTGCCAGGTTGAAATTGGTATCACCCGTGACCAGAGCATGCAGATTGCCGCCCTGTAACGGTTTACCATTGATCTTGCTGTCTACTTTCATACCGGCGAGTCGCACGCGCTGTGCATTCACATCAAAATCCAGATTGCCGCTCAAAATGGTTTGAATCTGACCTTCGGGAATCAGCTTGCCATTGAGGGTTGTTCTTAGCTGAAGATCAGGTGATGTAATTTTCTCCGGACTGCCCTGAATAGTTCCTGATAAATCAGCTACCAGTGTGCTATCAGGCAGTTGTGCACCTGTTACTTCGGTATGTAGTTTCAGGTCTGCCAGCGAAAAATGTGTATTGTCTTTACTAAGAGTAACAGCGGTCCGCACTTTAGCATTGATGGTTGTTGCCGGGTCTTTCTGCTGCATGGTCAGCGACAGGTCAACAGGCAGCGCCTTGCCAGGTTTGAATGTGCCCGTTTTCAGGTTCAGGGGGGATAGTGTGATGTCCTGAGCAGATTGATCGTCGCGCCAGTGAATGTGTGCATCTTTCAGATTAATTCCTGCAATTGACAGATTGTTTAGCATCTCCTCAACGACTTTAGCTGGCGGCTTGTTGCTATCTTTCTGTTTTTTGTCAGATTTGCCTGCCAGATCATCCCAGTTGTTGCTGCCATTGGCTTTGCGGTGCAAATTCAGATTGAGCCCATTCAGCCTGACTTCATCGACTTTAATGGTCTTCTTTAGGAGGGGTAGTAGCTCAACTGAAACTTGCGCCCCGTCAATCGTGGCAAAAGCACTATCGGTAAAACCTTTGGCATTGGATAGTGATGTCTTGCCCATTTTCAGTGCGATGTCAGGGTATACAGCCAGCTTTAAATCACCATCGATAGCCAGTTCTCGTCCGGTTTGTTTATTCACCAGGCTGATAATTTGCTGTTTGTAGTGGTTGGCATCGAAAGTAGCGACAAAGAAAGCCAGTCCGCCGATAATAACTGCGGCAACAATAAACAGAATTATGGAGAGTGATTTAAAAATTTTCATTATTCTTTCTTACCCCTTAATTTTCAGGTTTCCTCGCGGCAGATGGCGTGAACCTGGTGTTATGTATTAAGTTATTTGTAATTGCTCAGCATAACGATATATCAAGGTGGCAAGTTATTGATGATGCGGGCTTCGGCAGCAGGGAAGCTGCCGCAGAGCTTACAGGGATGTATTTACAGCGTCCCGGATCATCAATAACTTGCCGCCTTCCGTACTGGTTGCGCTGAGCAGTTAAATTATTTTACTTCATCTTTGCGGATTTCCAGAGCCAGCTTATCCAGCACACCATTAATAAATTTGTATGACTGTTCCGGGCCAAACTTTTTACCAAGATTCACCCATTCATTCACCACCGTCTTATATCCGACATCAGCATGGTTTTTCAGTTCAGTGGTAGCCAGTTGCAACACGGCATGTTCAATCGGCCCCACCTGAACCAGCGGGCGATCCAGATAAGGCTCAATCTGCGCATTAAGCTCGTCAGCATGCGTCATGGCAAATTCAGTGAGCGCCTGAAAATATTCGGTATCCGCCTTGCGCAAATCACTCGCCATATCTTTATCTGTTTGATAATAGGTGAGAATGCTATAAAAGTCATCTTCATTCAGATGCCAGTGATACATCGCCATCAGGGACAGCTTGCGTGCCACCCGACGCCGGGCAATGAACTCCTGCTTTTGCGTGATTTTTGCCATGCCTGTCTGCTGACCTGTTAAGTGCGGTATTTATCCAGTAAAGATACCATTTCAATCGCAACCAGCCCGGCTTCCGCCCCCTTGTTTCCTGCTTTTGTACCTGCTCGTTCAATAGCCTGTTCAATGGTATCCGTGGTTAGAATACCGTTGATAACCGGTAGTGAATGCTGCATCGCCACACCGGACAAGCCCTTGGCAGATTCACCCGCCACATAATCAAAATGCGGCGTGCTACCACGAATGACCGCACCTAGCGCAATAATGGCATCATACTTTCCGCTCTTGGCCATTTCCTGCACAATCAGCGGCAGCTCATAAGCCCCCGGAACCCGCGTGACCTCAATATTGCTACGCTTCACACCATGACGGGTTAGCGCATCAACAGCCCCAGTCAGCAAATTCTCCACAATAAACTCATTAAAACGGGCAACCGCGATGCCGTATTTAGCAGTACCAGAGGTGAAATCCCCTTCAACAATCGTAATATCTTGCAGCATTAATCTCTTTCCTAAACTTAATGTAACTTCAGCGTGATAAACAGTGGTTACTCACCCTGTACATAATCCACCACTTCCAGCCCAAAACCAGCCAGAGCATGAAAACGTATCGGCGCACTCATCACCTGCATTTTTTTCACACCCAGATCCACCAGAATCTGTGCACCAATCCCATAGGTACGCAATTCAGCACGTTGGGTATCAGAATCTTTTTCCTGCTCGGCAGCAGGTGAAGCCGCCTGTTCCATAAGCGCTAGTTTGTTGAGTAAATCTTCTGCACTACACTCAGGTGTACGCAGGATAACAATTACCCCTTTTCCTGCCTCATCAATACGTCTCATGGTATCACGCAAAGGCCAGCCGCAGGCACTTTCTTCCAATGCGAGCATATCGCATAACTCATTCTCGACATGCACACGTACCAGCGTAGGCTCATCCGGTGTGATTTCACCTTTCACCAATGCCAAATGAATATCCTTGTTTGTGATATCCTGATATGCAGCAATAGTGAATTCACCAAAACTGGTTTTCACAACATTCTTTTGAATCTGGCGGACGGTTCTTTCATTCTCAATACGATAACGAATCAAATCTTCAATCGTACCAATCTTCAATTGGTGCTTTTCCGCAAACTTAAACAAATCATCGCGGCGAGCCATCGTACCATCTTCATTCAGGATTTCCACAATCACCGCCGCTGGCTCAAACCCCGCCAGCCGAGCCAGATCACAACCTGCCTCCGTATGCCCTGCGCGGGTCAGTACCCCCCCAGGCTTCGCCATCAGCGGAAACACATGCCCCGGCTGCACAATATCACCTGGTGAGGCATCCGGCGCTACCGCCTTGCGAATCGTCAATGCACGATCATAGGCAGAAATACCCGTTGTCACACCCTCCGCAGCCTCAATCGACAAGGTAAAATTCGTGCTGAACTTCTCATCGTTCTGCGACACCATCAGCGGCAAATCCAGCTGCTTGCAACGCTCCTGCGTAATCGGCATACACACCAGACCGCGTCCATGTGTCGCCATAAAATTAATATCCTCAGGCTTCACCTGAGAAGCAGCCATCAGCAGGTCACCCTCGTTCTCACGATCCTCATCATCCACAATGACGACCATCTTGCCTTGCGACAAATCGTCAAGGATCTCTTCAATAGTATTAAACTTCATGGCTTAAGGAATCCATTTTCTGCCAGAAAAGAGCGGGTAATGCCGCTGCCGGATTTCGCCTCCGCAGCACGCTCACCCAATAAAAGGCGCTCAAGATAGCGAGCAATCACATCCACTTCAAGATTAACCTTGGTTCCTGTGGAATAATGCTTGATAATCGTCTCCTCAATCGTATGCGGCACGATATTCAGCTCAAACACCGCTCCCGTCACCTTATTCACCGTCAGGCTCACCCCATCCACACAAATAGAACCCTTATCCGCAATATACCGCGCCAGCTCATCCGGCGCCTTGATATGAAAACGCACCGAGCGCCCATCATCATAAAACTTCAGCACCTCACCCAGCCCATCCACATGACCACTCACCAGATGCCCACCCAGACGAGACTGCAAGGTCAACGCCTTCTCCAGATTCACCTCAGAACCCGCTGACAACTGCCCCAGTGAGGTCAACGACAAAGTTTCATTAGAAACATCCGCCGCAAAATGCTGCCTATCAATCGCAACCGCAGTCAGACAAACCCCATTCACCGCAATACTATCCCCCAGCGCCACATCCCCCATATCCAGCTTGCCCGCAGCAATACGCAAACGCATATCCCCCCCACGAGGCTGCAAGGATTCTAAAGTGCCAATAGCTTGAATAATTCCGGTAAACATGGGATTGCGACTATCAATGATTTGCGGACGTGCAATCATACGCCAAACAGCGGGGAATGCCTATTATTTGCTAAGGAACGTGCGATTAAAGCAATGCTACTGACCGAACAGGATGTGCGATTTTAGTCGCGCCAGCGAAACTCAATATCTACTCATCTGCCTGAGTAAGTGCATGATTCATAGTGCGCTACGAATACTATGCAGCCTCCACAATCTCATACCCCGTATAAGCCAGATAAAGCGGAATATTCAGGATCGACAACAGATCATACTGATAGGTCTCCCTGGCTTCATCACTATGGAATTGCTCCAGTGGCAGCAGGCAGTTGTGGCGCTTTGCCTTTTTGTCTTTGTGTTCATCATACTGCCAGCCTCTCAGGTAGTGGAAAGCATTCCA
>JALVFC010000077.1 GCA_027030285.1 Thiotrichaceae bacterium
ACACTCGACCTTGACCTGCTGTTGTACGGGGATGAGCACATTCATACGCCACGCCTGACCGTTCCTCATCCGAGAATTGGCGAACGCGACTTTGTCCTCTACCCTTTGGCTGAATTAAATAGTGCACTGATCTTTCCTGATGGCAGTGAATTATCCACCTATCTGGCTGTCATCTCTAATGATGACCTGATCAAACTGGAGAGCAGATATGAGCAAACGTAAAGTCACTGTCACCCAATTAAGAAAAATGAAACAGGCAGGTGACAAAATAGTGTCACTCACCGCCTATGATGCCAGCTTTGCCCGCGTACTTGATCAGCAGGGTATCGATGTAATCCTGGTTGGCGACTCACTGGGCATGGTCATACAGGGTCACGAAACCACCATCCCCGTCACTGTAGATGACCTGGTTTATCACAGCAAAGCCGTCGCCAGCGCCTGCCATTCGGCACTACTCATGGTTGACCTGCCCTTTATGAGCTACACCTCTCCCGAAATGGCACTACGAAATGCAGCAAGACTCATGCAGGAAGGTGGCGCGCATATGGTCAAGCTGGAAGGTGGTTCACAACAAATCGAAACCGTGCGCCAGTTAGCCCTGCATGGCGTGCCCGTGTGCGCACACCTGGGCTTGACTCCCCAATACGTGCATAAACTCGGTGGTTACCGTGTACAGGGCAGAGCAGCAGAAGCTGGACAACAAATGCTAAAAGATGCTATTGCCTTGCAGGATGCAGGTGCCGATATTGTCGTACTTGAATGTGTACCCATCGCCCTTGCCAAAGAAATCACCAGCGCACTAAACGTACCCACAATCGGCATAGGTGCAGGCAAAGACTGCGATGGTCAGGTACTGGTCTTGCAGGACTTGCTTGGCATTACACCCAATGCCCCCAAATTCAGCAAAGACTTCATGGCTGAAAACACCAGCATTGCCAATGCCGTTAGCAACTATATTAATGATGTCAAATCAGGGGCTTTCCCTGCCAAAGAGCACTGTTTTGTATGATTAAAGCTAATAGCATTGAAACACTGAGAGAACATATCCCCGCCTGGAAACAACAGGGTAAGCGCATTGCTCTCGTACCCACCATGGGCAACCTGCATGCAGGGCATCTGGCGCTCATCGACAAAGCGAATGAACTGGCGGATGTCACTGTCGCATCCGTGTTTGTCAATCCCACACAGTTTGACAAACCCGAAGATCTGAAAGCTTATCCCAGAACACTGGAAGAAGATGCTGCCTTGCTCAAAGCGCATCATTGCGACCTGCTATTTGCACCGACCACTGAGACCATGTATGGCAATAAACCGTCGCCTACCCATGTTGAAGCGGCTGGCATTAGCACACTATTGGAAGGCAAGTCCCGTCCGGGGCATTTTTCGGGTGTTGTCACCATAGTCAGCAAACTGTTTAACCTGGTGCAACCGGATATCGCCGTGTTTGGTGAAAAAGATTACCAGCAACTGCTTGTGATTCGTGAACTGGTCGCTGATCTGAACTACCCTATTGACATTATCGGACACCCCACCGTGCGGGAAGCTGATGGTCTGGCAATGAGTTCACGCAATGGTTATCTCACAACCGAAGAACGCAAGGTAGCGCCCGCACTACAGCAAACACTGCAAACCCTGAAGCGGCAGATTCTGGCGGGTGAAAGCAACTTTACCGCACTGCTTGAACAGGCAACAGCCCGCCTCAGTGAACAGGGGTTCAGACCTGACTATATCGAAATCCGCCGTCAACAGGATCTGCAACCTGCCAGTAAAAGTGACACGCAACTGGTTATTCTGGCATCCGCCTGGCTGGGAAAGGCTCGCCTGATTGATAATCTGCCGTTTACGATCTGAAGCTCACCTTAACAGCATCCCCGTATCGAATAGTCACCCGCCTGATGCATTAATTTGAATAATCACGCCACAAGCCCCATAATTAAAGAGATACTGATAGCGCCTGACCCAGGCACAGGAAGATGATGGAACTCACATTATTAAAGTCCAAACTGCACCGTGTTCATGTCACCCATGCCGAGCTTGAATATGAAGGCTCCTGCGCGATTGACCAGCATCTGCTGGACATGGCGAATATCCGTGAATACGAACAAATCCACATCTACAACGTAGATAACGGAGAGCGTTTTACAACCTACGCCATCCTTGGCGAAGCTGGCTCCGGTATTATCTCCGTCAACGGCGCGGCTGCTCATAAAGCCAAGCCCGGTGACAAGCTGATCATCTGTACCTATGCTCGCATGAGTGAGGCTGAAGCAGACATCTTCAAGCCACAACTGGTGTATGTTGACAAAGACAACAAAGTCACACGCACCTCCCAACTCATCCCGCTACAGACACAAAACGCAGGATAAACATGAGCCGATTCTGGAGTCAGCGTACCCGCGAGCTTGATCCGTATGTGCCTGGTGAACAACCGAAAGACAGCCAGTACATCAAGCTCAATACCAACGAAAACCCGTACCCGCCCTCGGCACAGGTTTTGCAAGCCATCCAGCAAGCCAGCAATGGTGACTTGCGGCTGTATAGCGACCCCAATGCGGATGAACTCAAGCAGACGATTGCTGACTACTACGCAGTAGAAAAAAACAACGTGTTTGTCGGCAATAGCTCCGACGAAGTGCTGGCACACACATTTGTCGCCTTGCTCAAACACGACAAGCCTCTGCTCTTCCCGGACATCAGCTACAGTTTTTACCCCGTCTACTGTCGCCTGTTTGGTATTGACTATCAGATGATTCCGCTAAGCGAACACTTTGATATAAGACTGGAAGATTACGCCATCCCTAATGGCGGCATTATCTTCCCTAACCCGAATGCCCCGACTGGCAAGGCACTTGACCTGCCCACTATCGAAGCTTTTCTGCAACAGCATCCTGACTCTGTTATTGTGATTGATGAAGCCTATGTTGACTTCGGTGCAGATACTGCTATCGCGCTGGTCAAGCAGTATAACAACTTACTGGTCACGCAAACCTTCTCAAAATCGCGCTCACTGGCTGGCTTGCGTGTTGGCTTTGCCGTAGGCGATGCTGAGCTGATCGCTGGACTGGAGCGCGTGAAAAACTCCTTCCACCCCTATGCTCTCTCCCGTGAGGCGATCGCTGGTGCAAGCGCATCCATCAAGGATACTGAATCCTTTGAAAGCAACCGCCAGAAAATCATCAAAACCCGAGAAAGAATCACTCCCCTGCTGGAACAACTGGGCTTTAGCGTCATCCCCTCCAGTGCCAACTTCGTTTTTGCCAAACCACCCGCTGGTTATACTGCCGAACAACTCTACCAGCAATTAAAACAGCAAAACATACTGGTACGTTATTTCAATGCACCACGCATTGACGAATACCTGCGGATTACCATAGGCACTGATGATGAGATGGATGCCCTGCTGCAAACATTACGCACAATTCAAACCTGACAATAGCCTGTCCTGACACAGAACAGTTTGAACTCATTGAATAATTATACTAGGCTTCTAGTTCTACTAGTTGTTCATCTTTCATTCAGGATCATGCCATGAAACCTATCTCGCCCATTAAACTTATTATGCTATCCCTGCTTACCAGCCTGGGGTTACTTACTTTGACACCCGCTGCCTTCTCTGCCGAACTTTCCGTGAAAGGCGTTAGTGCGGGTGACGTATTAAGCGTGCGCAAATACCCCGGAGTAAAAAGCAAGATTATTGCCCAGATTCCCCCTGATGGCACAGGTCTGATACCCACGGGAAAGCGGGTAAAGAAAGGTCGTTCAGTGTGGGCGCAAATCAAATGGAAAACACAAACAGGCTGGGTCAACACACGCTATACCACACCCTCAAAATCCTCAACGAAGGCTGGCACAGCAAACAAAACCTCTGCAAATTCACATACCCATCCAGCCAACCGTTGCACCCGATCTATCACACACAGCCACCCCAATGGCAAGCGTCCCCACAAGCACCACTATAGCTGCTTAGGCAACAAAGGAAACAAAAAAAGCTCAGATCCCAATGCACACACCCACCCTGCAAACAAATGCACCCGATCCATTACCCACACGCACCCGAATGGTAAACGCAAGCATACTCATCATTACAGCTGCCAGGGAAAACGTCCCGCCAAAGCCAGAAATGCAGCCTGGATTGCCAATAGACACCGACATCCAGCCAACCGCTGTACTCGCTCCATCATCCACAGCCATCCAAATGGCAAGCGCAAGCATGTGCATCGCTATAGCTGCAAGTGAGTTGAGCTGCTAGTTACAGCATTCAGCAAATACGACTAACAATCTGACGGTCTAAAAAGAGACTTTACAAGTATTCATTCGCAGGGTGTGCCGAGGGACGAGGTGCACCATAAGTGCATGATTATTGTGCGCCTCCTTCGTCGGCACACCCTACAACTGACAAATACAAATATTTGTAGTTTGTAGGGCGGATAAGGCACGCCATCCGCCAACCGGTTTCAGCTACGTTTCGGCGGATGGCGTGCCTTATCCGCCCTACCCTACCCACCTGGTCCGGCTAATGTCTTCTGCACAAACAGGGCAAACAAACTCAGGTTCATCAACCCCGTAAAAGCAAAGCCCCAGATTGCCCCTGTTAAATGAGCCATATGACCAATATTGTCCGTCCCTTTTTTATCCATATACCAGGAATAAACCAGATACCCCACGCCCGCCAGTATCTGTGGAATCGCAATCACACCATACAAATACAGGTTTTGCCAGGGG
>JALVFC010000078.1 GCA_027030285.1 Thiotrichaceae bacterium
AAGCCCCTTTGCTGACTGACATGAATATTATCTTTCGTGCCCGGCACACCAGCGCTATTGGCAGCTCCTGGAGTGGGGGTGGTGAAATAAACCCGATTGCCAGCAGCATTCACACCATAGGAAATATCATCATTCTGGGTAGGATAAGCAGGAGCATAAGCATCAGAAATACTGCCATCGGGACGACTTAATCCCAGATAGCCACCACTTTTACCCAATTTGAAATTGGTATGCAGTTCATTGCCTGTCGTAATGTTCTTTTTGCTGGCAAAGACAACCAAATAACCTTGAGTTGGTATAAACGTATTGTCGAAACACCATTGATTCTTCACAGCCTCGTCATCTGTCAGACACCAACCTGTCAAATCAATATCTGTATTTTCAGGGTTGTATAGCTCTATCCAGTCCGAGTATTTACCAAACTGGTCAGCCAATGTCTGGCTGTTGGCAGCCATAAACTCATTAATAATCACCGTATGTACGACATTGGAGACGCTCATAGTCACCTTCAATGTGGTTGGCACATAACCTGCAACCATTGGCGTGGCTGTCACGGTTGCTGTATAGCTACCTTCTGCCAGGCCAGTTGCATCAGTGACAATGTCAATGAGGTCAGGTGTTGTACCATCCTCCGTCGCAGCAGTGCTAGCTGATAACCAGTTGGCATCTGTAGACAGGGTATATGAAATGCTGTTACCACCACCTGTAGATAGCGAAACCTGTGCCGTACCGCTACCGCCCAGAATGACTTCTGTCTGGTCAAACTGCAAAATATCACTCATACAGTTATCTGTATTCGGTGCTGCTGGCGAGGGTGTCTGGAAATAACATAATGTTCCCGTACTATCGCGCCCATAGCTCACATCCGCTAACTGTGGAGGGAATTTGGGTGAAAAACCATCAACAAAAGTACCATCGGGTTTTAGCAGGGCAAGATACTCGCCGCTGCTTTTGAGCTTCATCTGTGCATGGAACTCTCCGGTTGGTCCTGGATTTTTCTTGCTGGCAAAAACCGTCAGATAACCGTCAGCAGCCAGTGTTGTGCCTGCAGGAAAACACCATTGCTGTGGCTTGGACGGCTTGTCTGTCAGACACCATCCACTGATATCAATATCGTTAACACCCGGATTGTGAAGTTCTACCCAGTCAGAATAATCACCATCACCGTCTTGCAAACCGTTTGTGTTTGATGCCAGCACCTCGCTGATGACCACTTCGGGTACAACATACGGTACAGGGAAAATAATTCTGGGCTGTAATCCCTGGGGGTCAGCCAATGTCGCTATCCAGTACCCATACCAGGGTAAAAGATCAGTTGTCCCCTGAGATGTTCCTGTTTGATCATAAGATGCACCGTTGTATGAATAGAAAATATCGTGGATCAGGTTTTCCTGTACTGCTTCATCCATCGTGCAGCCGTCTGCATCGCTGCAAAGACCACTATTTGTCTTGATAGCAATGTTATTAATATTGCCAGGATTTGCGTAAGGATAGCCCACCATATTCCAGTTGACTTCTGCCTGCCGGGTTATGAGAGAGACTTCATACGGGCTGCTATCAGCAACCACAGAGGCAGGTATATCCAGTGTCACACTACCCCCAGTTTTTTGAATCGCCCAATACGCTACACCACGTTTTAATTCGCCATCGAGACCTGGATTAACGTAGCCCCTTGTGGCTGCATCATAGGAAAACAACGCCCAATCAGTGCCATAAGCAGTAACAGGTAGATCATCTCCAAACAGGTTTCGAGCAGTATTATTCGTACCGCTGGCATCAGGAATCAGCGGTAATGAAATCTGTCGCCATTGATTGTCAGGTAATTCATATTGTAGTGTGCTAGCCAGTGCCTGAGATGACACAAACCATAAAGCAAGAAAAAACGATACAGTGATCTTTCTGAGAAGCATGCCCTTTACCCCAATTTTTTTGAATGTGCTTAAACCTGCCATAGTGAACTTACGGATTGAGGTTTAAACGACGCAGCGGAATGCTGTAGCTATGTGAAACGACTACAGTGAAATCTAATAGCTATCAAGAATTTATCCATTCATTAAATTTATAATACAACTGCTTTATAATAAATACAATTAATTTTTAACAAAAAATGAACAGGTGCTAAATTCGTAACTATTCAGCGTAATCGGTAACTGCTCAGATTGTGCTCGTGTTGTTCGAGTTCAAGGCGAAAGCGCGGAGTTTATAAGTATAAATGAGCACTTTCAACATAGAAATCGGACAACACGAGTGCAAGCTGAGTAGTTACATAAATTCTAAATAACAATTCAAAAGTGCAAATATCCCTGTGGCACTAATACCCTGCCCTGGCTAGAGGTGATCCCTGAAAAAGATTCGTCTATTTTACCTATGGCATGACAGACTAAGACTCTCCTGCTCACTTCCTGCTCAAAGGCTTGCTGCTGATCTGCCGGGATAGTAAAAAGCAATTCATAATCATCACCACCGTTAAGTGCATATTGCAGTGCCTGCTCCTTTTGCAGAGACGACAGTGCTGGTGACAGCGGAATAGAATCAAGATCCAGACATGCTCCAACCCCTGAGGCTTTTAGAATATGATTGAGGTCTGCCAGCAAACCATCGGAAATATCCAGACAGGCAGTTGCATATTGGCGAATATAGCTGCTTTCATGATGACGCGACTGGGGGTAGTTGAGTCGCTCAATACAATACTCTGCATGATTTAACCGGAGCTTGTTCTGAATAACAGCGAGTCCTGCTGCTGCATCCCCCAGAGTACCTGTCACATAAATAAGATCACCATCTTTCGCTGTCGAGCGCAGCAGTATATTTTGTGCAGTAGCAAGCCCCATTGCGGTAATGCTGATGCTCAATGCTCCTTTGGTCGTATCTCCACCAACCAGTTGAATATTCGCTTTCTCTGCCAACGAGCGCAGACCTGCTGAAAACTCGTTTAGCCATTGCGGATTCTGCTCTGGCAAGGTAAGAGCAAGGGTAAACCACGCTGGGTCAGCTCCCATTGCTGCAAGGTCACTCAAATTGACTGCCAGCGATTTATGCCCTATGGCATGGGCTGGGGTTTGTTCGGGAAAATGCACGCCTGAGATCAGGGTGTCTGTTGTCACAACTAGCTGTTGATTGTTGGGAATATTCAGGATAGCGGCATCATCACCAACACCTTGTGCGACACCTTTGGCGGGCTGTTGCCAGTTGAAATAGCGTTCGATAAGGTCAAATTCGGAAGGCAATATGAATCCTATAGATCAAGCACATCCTGCATATCATACAGCCCACTATCTTTGCCAGATAGCCAGCTTGCAGCACGCATGGCACCTTTGGCAAAGGTCATACGACTGGAGGCTTTATGGGTAATTTCAACACGCTCGCCAATACCTGCGAACATGACGGTATGGTCGCCGACTATATCTCCGGCACGGATGGTTTCAAAACCAATCGTGTTGCGGTCACGTTCACCGGTATTACCTTCTCGTCCATATACGGCACATTCATTCAGGTCTCTGCCTAGTGCTTCGGCAACCACTTCACCCATTCTCAATGCCGTTCCTGAGGGTGCATCAACTTTATGACGGTGGTGTGCTTCAATGACTTCGATATCGACTTCATCACCCAGTACGCGGGCAGCCATATCCAGTAATTTGAGGGTTAGATTGACACCTACGCTCATATTGGGAGCAAAGACAACTGCTATGGATTCAGCAGCTTGCTGGATTTTTTGTTTTTCTTCTTCGGTAAAACCTGTTGTCCCGATAATCATTTTTTTCTGATGTTGTACACACCAGTCAAGGTGGGCAAGACAGGGCTCTGGACGGGTAAAATCAATGAGAATATCAAAGTCCTGATCCACATCGTCAAGCGATCTGGCAATCATTACGCCATTACTACCAATACCCGCGAGCTCACCGGCATCCGCGCCTATCAGGGAACTTTGTGGGTATTCTGTGGCAGCAGATAACTGTAGCCCTTCTGTTTCATGGCAGGCTTCAATAAGGGTTTTACCCATGCGTCCTGCTGCTCCGGTAATGGCAATTTTTATCATTGTCGTTCCTGTGAGTTTAATAATTCTCTTACTTGTCCTTATCCGAATCAAACCAGCTTTTTATACCTTCAAAGAAAGTCTTGCCCTTGTCAGTCCAGCTATGTTCTTTCGGGCTATGACGCTTGCCGCCTTCATCCATGGTTTCTTCCAGCTCTGCCAATAGCTCTTTTTGGCGTTTGGTTAGATTGACTGGCGTTTCAACCACGATATGACAGTATAAATCACCCACCATCGCATTGCGTACTGATTTAACACCTTTTCCAGCTAAACGGAATAATTTGCCTGTTTGTGTCTCAGCAGGGATTTTCAGCTTTACCTTGCCATTCAAAGTGGGGACGTTTATTTCACCTCCCAGAGCAGCAGTAGTAAAACGCAGTGGAATATCACAATGCAGGTCATTGCCATCGCGTGTGAAAAGTTGATGGCGCTTGATACCGACTTCAACATAAAGGTCACCGGAAACACCACCATTAGCCCCGGCTTCTCCTTCACCAGAGAGGCGAATTCTGTCTCCAGTATCAACCCCCGCAGGGATTTTTACAGATAAAGTTTTCTGTTTTTCAACTCGCCCCTGACCATGACAGCTTAAACAGGGATCCTTGATCACCTTGCCCGAACCACGGCACTGTGGACAGGGTTGCTGCACCGAGAAAAAGCCTTGCTGCATACGTACCTGA
>JALVFC010000079.1 GCA_027030285.1 Thiotrichaceae bacterium
GGCGCGCAGTGTTTTATTACCTTGCCTGATCATAACATTGCCCTTGAGTGTTGAAACTCCACGGGGCTGTATGTTCCCCTGATCAGCTTCTACCTGTACTGCGGTCGTTGGCAAATGAGATGAGTCTGGTTGGTTGGGGGGTGTTGGGATACTACAGCTTTGCCATTGTGAATCAGCAGTGGCAACGGTATAGCTGATGCAAAATACCAAAGTGATGCCTGTTTTACTAAATGGATTTGTCACTGTTTACTTTGCCGTTAACCTGAGGAAGTGATTTATAGTTGCAGTTGGTTGATTATCACATAGAATTCAGCATAAGTAATGATTTGCGTGGCAAGTGGTTAAGGGTTCTGGCGATTCTCGCAGAAATACGGAATTGGTGTGGCTTTTTAGCGGGCGGGGTGATTAATTATTATCATCCGGACTTCGTATATGAACGTGTTGCGGATGGAAGGCTGTCAGCGCTGAAGTTCACGAGATGTATTTATAAAAAAAGCATAATGTGTCTCGTGCCTTCGTCTGCATCCCGCAAGGGTTTTCTGGTTTAACTTAATGTCACTATTCAGCGCAACTGTAACTACTCAGCTTGTACTCGTGTTATTCGAGTTCAAGCTGAGTAGTTACAAATTAATAGGTTTTACATTTAGGTACGTAGTGTTCGCTACCTATTCCCCAGCGTGCTTGCAAAGGAGCATGTGGGTCAGAGACGATTTTTCCAGCTTCTACGTTCTTTCTGAGCTCACGCAGTGACATGTAATAGTCTTCCCCCAAACTCATTTGTACCATGCAGAAATCATTGGTTAGCTTGGTTTGTTTCGGCGGTGGCGGATCTTTTCTGAAGATGGTTGCGGCAATAATTTGGGCTTCGTGTGTGTGATCGAGCTTCCATGTTTTGTCAAGATGGTGCTTGACGGAGCCAAAGAATGCGGCAAGACGTTTGTCGCGAGATGGGGTTGAATAGTTGTCATACTCCTGCCTGTTCATGCATCGGCGTCCTTTTTTCTTCATTTCCTGCAGATACCAGAGCGCGTCATAAACGTATACTGCACGATCATTGGCATACATGCATAAAGCTATTAACAGACGAAGTGTTTTTTCTGGTATTCTTTCGGGTCGTTTACCTAGGCGGCGTGCAATGGTATCAGTAAATGCTACATAGTTATAGTGAACATCTGCGGCAATTTTATATTGTTCATCACTGTATCCGGGCTGCTTGCGCTTGGCTTTGTGAATATTCTGTGGCTCTATGAACCGGCGGTAGCCATCACTTTTATGTTTTACATCTTCCGGGACGTAGAATGGGAATGAACTGAGTCGGGACAGAAAGCGGGGAGCTTTAGGTGTGGTAGAAGCCATCACTTCAGCAACTCCGGTATCTGTGATATTCACGATCTGGTATGAATGTTTGCCTGGGGCGACGTAAATATCACCAGGTTTCAGGTCATTCAGTGCGATGGGGTAGGTATCGTTTCGTAGTGTTTTGGTGCTTGTGGCATCCGCAACATACTCCATGAACTTTCTGACACGTTTTGCTTCGGGCAGTTTATCCCAGTTCCGCATTTTATTGGATATAAGACGACCAGGTCTTTGGGCATTATGAATAACAAAAGGAAGTTTTTTCTCGTATGAATATACAAGGCGCATCATGTAGGTTGCATCCGCACAATCGTGTTCGAATTTGTTATAGATGGGTTTCTTTTCATCCATAAAAAACTCTTCGGTCCAGTTGGTTTGTACCCAGTGCTGATAATCCTTTTCAGCTTCAGCATCCCATTTGTGGGTTGCCTTCCATACCGCAGCATGTAGCGAAGAAAAAGAGCCTAGAGAGAATAGTATAAGTAATGAGAATATCCGGTTAAACATTTCAGCCCTTGTTATGGTTAATAATAAGCAGATGTCTGGTTGGTTTAGATTAGGGGAAAGCAGTTAAGTTCCTTTCCTGTATGTTTAGTTTGCGATCAATCGCTAAGCAAAGCATATGTGGGAGGAAAGCTTAAATGATATAGTGTTGCAGAACGCAAAAAAACATGAACCAGATTTGCCTGGTTCATGTTTTTAGTAACGTTTATTGCAAATCAGATTAACGATTTTGCATGTAACGCTGAAGTGCTGAGCGAGTCTCGGGAGTTACCACGCCATTGATTGGTCCTCTGTAGTAACCTTTAGCTTTCAGCTTGCGTTGTAGTGCATGCACATTTACTCCTGATCTTCTAGCAGCACCCTTACAGCTGTACTTGTGGTGATGGTTTCTGTTTTTGTACTTGTGAGTATGAGTGATGGAATCAGTACAATGAGGGATGGCTGGATGTCTGTGAGTCCATCTGTTACCACCACCATGGTGTTTGGTCATGCCTTTACAGCTGTAGCGGTGTGTATGTGGTCTGTTACCATTTGGATGTGTGTGTGTAACAGAGTTGGTGCAGTTTGGTACCGCTGGGTGTGTGTGACTGTTTGGATCTGCTTTTGGTTCTGCAGCGGGCTCAGGTGCTGCTGTTTCTTCGGCTGGTGCAGCTTGCTGTTGAGAAGTCTGGGATGACCCTGCAACTTGTTGTGAAGAAGTTTGAGAAGGTCCTGCAACCTGCTGGGAAGATCCTGCTACCTGAGATCCTCCAGAATTATCGCCGTCAACTTGCTGTTGACTACAACCGGTTGTGAACAGTCCTGCTAATACAAGAGTAGCAATCGAGAGAGTAGATGTGGTGTTCATTGAGTTCATCCTCTGATTAAATAAATTATTAAATGTGTGTTGTAAAAAGTATTCGTTTATTTGACAAATAAATGATCTATTGGCAAATACCAAATCAGCACCAAAGACCGTTCGGGGTGTGCCCGGCATGTCTCTAAGATAGCTTGTAGTAGCTAGATAACATTTTGTCAATCTATTATCAATTATAGTTGCCAAACTTGAGCAAATGCTCAGCTACAGTTGAAGCTTAAACATTTTTATACAAGATTGGAAGGGTTTATTATAAAAATACAACAGTTTGGTTGTCCGCACCGTTAGCAGGCGTTAGCAAGTCTCTGTTTGTTAGTCTGCTGTCGCAGGTTTGCCTGACCCGAAAGCAACCCATTTTAACTGTTGTTTTATTGTAACAAATTTTATTTGACTCGCATACCAGGGGTGGCACCATGATCGGGAGATAACAGGTAAAGCTCCCTCCCGCCTGAACCGGCAGCCAGAACCATGCCCTCGGAGAGACCGAAGCGCATTTTCCTGGGTGCGAGGTTTGCTACCATAACTGTTAGCTTTCCTTCCAGCTCTTTCGGGTCAAATGCTGACTTAATACCAGCAAAAACATTGCGTGGTTCAGCTTGACCAATGTCTAAAGTGAGTTGTAGAAGCTTGTCGGCGCCTTCGACGTGTGTTGCCTTGATAATCCTGGCAATACGCAGGTCAAGTTTTTCAAAATCACTAAGCTCTATGATTTCTTTAATAGGCTCTACAGGCGTGCTGCCTTTAAGTGAAGAGTCATCACCCGTATTTTTTTGTGTTGTAACTTGTCTAGCCTGTTCGCTAATTCTTTTATTCTCTTCCAGCATATTGTCGATGGCTTGTTTTTCAATGCGCTTAAGCAGAGGGTTGAAAGCTTGCAGTTTGTGTGACAGCAGTGGTGTTTTTACAGAATTCCAGTCAAGCTCTGTCGTATTGAGAAAAGCCTCAGCAAGTTTGCTGATTTCGGGGGTGACAGGTTTCAGGCAGGTAATAATAATTTTGAACAGGTTAATTCCTTGCGTGCAGATGGCCTGAACTTTATTCGCATGTTCTGCATCTTTAATAAGCACCCAGGGTTTTTGTTCATCTATATACTGGTTTGCCTGATCCGCCAGTGCCATGATTTCACGCATGGCGTGACTATAGCGCCGTGTTTCGTAGAGTTCGGCTATTTTTTCGGTCTGATCACTGAAATGCTTATATAGTGTTTTATCCGGGAGCTCGTCGGAAAGAGTGTTGGAAAATTTCTTTTTCATAAAACCGGCACAGCGAGAAGCGATATTTACAACTTTACCGACCAGGTCACTATTGACTCGCTGCATGAAATCTCCAAGGTTAAGGTCAATATCTTCAGCAGTCTGGTTCAGTTTGGCAGCGTAGTAATAGCGTAATGGTTCCGCTGGCAGGTATTTCAGATAGGTTTCTGCCTGAATAAAGGTACCACGGGATTTGGACATTTTTTTTCCGTCAACAGTAAGAAATCCATGACAGTAAATTCCTGTGGGCAGGCGTAGTTTTGCAGCTGTTAGCAGGGCTGGCCAGAAAAGAATGTGAAAATAGGCGATATCCTTGCCAATGAAATGATACACTTCGGCTTGAGAGTCCGGGCCCCAGAATGCATCAAAGTCCAGTCCTTTTTTAGCGCATAGGTTTTTAAAGCTGGCGAGATAGCCAATGGGGGCATCCAGCCAGACATAAAAATACTTATCGTCTGTATCGGGGATCTTGAATCCCCAGTAAGGCTCGTCTCTGGTAATGTCCCAGGCTTTGAGGTCTTGCTGGAACCATTCTGAAGTTTTATTGGCAATTTCGGTTTGTACTGCACCGCTATCCAGATAGTTTTGCAAAGTTTCTCTAAAATCATTGACCTTGAAGAAATAGTGTTCAGTGTCTTTCTCTACAGGCTTGCAACCAGTAATAACTGAATAGGCATTTTTTAGCTCAGTTGTTTCATAAGTTGCCCCACAAGCTTCACAGTTGT